>SCSO01000396.1 GCA_004297865.1 Legionella sp. | reverse complement strand
TGAAATCTGCCAAGACCATTGATATCACCAAGCTGTAATTTTTTAATGATCTCTAATAACTCGGTTTGCATTCTTGCAAAATTTGTTTTTTCCTGCTCGGATAATTTAGTTTGTAAGATAAAGACCTGATAGGCTTGTTTCATATAACTATGGAAATCAAGTGCTATATAGCTTTCATAATCTTTCGCTGTTTGAACGGCGGATATTGGTTTTTCCAGCAATTGTTGGGTTAATTCATCCTGAGAAGAATGACGTATACGAAGTTTGATTGAATCCAAATAGGCTTTGATTTTTGGCCAATTTTCATCAGTAATAGTCACTTGCATTGCGCCATATTTATCGGGAGGGAATACTCCTTTTTCCAGCAGCAATTTTGCTTGATAAAGTGGATTACTGAAATACAAAGAACCCGCAGCAGTGTAAGTATCTGAAGCTCCCCTTAGCGAGTGTCCTTGACCAAATTGATCCTGACCTTGCTGCTCTTCTTGGGCATATTTGTGGGTACCAATCACTAATTCAAAAGCAGAAGCAGCAGGGGCGGTTTGCTCAAGGCCAACCATTAGTAACTTGTGTTCTTTGTTGTGATGAAAATAAAAATGACCGCTAAAACCATTGGCGGCAATTTTTTTTCCGTAAAAATTATCTTGTCCCGAACCACCCATGGCAATGTTGATGCCAAAATCATAGGGGGTTTTAATCATAGAAGGTAGCTGGCCTGCCACTCCAATGACAAAACTTTTACCTTCAATGATGTCTTCATCCACTTGATTTACGTTATGTGTAGCTGAACGAGAAAAAACTGCATTGGATGGATGAGGTTCAGGAAAATAACTGAGTAATTCTAATACGAGCTCAGGAGATAAGGATTTGTAATCAACAATGATACGACTTCCATGAGATAAATAATCAGCAATCGTTAATTGCTGGGTTGGGGCCTGTAAATCATCTGTCTTCGACAAGTAGGCCCGTGTTTTAAAATTGCCTCTAGCAATGCAGGCCATGACTATTTGGGCCATGTTGGAAGCGACATCTGCACTTGGATTATAAAGAAAGGTTCTAGACCATTGAGTCGCTACATCAAATTGATCTTGGTCGATAGTACAAGACAGAATATTAAATGTTTTATCTGGCATTTTTTAGTCGCATATGTGTATTTAATGGTATTAACATATATTAAAAGTTCATTTAGAACAAGAAACACTGCAGAAATGTGCTTTACCTGAGTATGATCCCAGTGATTTACATGTTTGACAATTATTGAGCACATTGATACAATTTTCTCAATTATGCTAATGGATATAAGAGAGTTAAGCAATGAATGATTTTGAAGGACCTATGGATGTTACAGACCTTGATGGAGATGTAATTATGTCTGAGGTTGAGGTGGTTCCAGAAAATAATGATTGGCTCGTGCTTATGGAGATGGCGCAAAATTTCAATTCATCCCCACCGGAACAAAGTGCGTTAAGTGCATCTGGATTGAGTTTTTTTTCTGCAAATACTACTGCTGATCAAGCTACTCCTGCGAGTACAACGGATCAATTCGGTTTCAATTAACTTGAATCAATTGTGGCATTGATCGGGTATGTTTTTCTTTGATGGATATTTTGATAAAATTCGCTCCGTTCTTTTCCAAAATTCTTAAGGAAAATATGCCTATCTCGGAACAAGCGCTACTAACTCAACTCGATAAATTAAAAGTCGAGGACGTCCAGACTTCATTAAAGTCGTTAAAAATTAAAAGTCCTGAGTTAAGCGACGCAGATGCAAGTACAGTGCTATTGCATTTTTTAGCCTCTAAAAAAAAGACCTCAAAAAAGCTGTCTTTAATTAAGCAGTTGTTTTGCTTACACGAGGAATCCGAGAATGATCTTTTTCAGATCATGTCCTGGATCTTGAAGAGTCATTGGAGCAAGTTAGAATTTGATGATAGAGATGAAGGCAATCCTCCTGTATTGACGTCCTATATAAAATCAAAGGTTAACGACGAGATTGTGGTTTCCTTGTGCCATTTGGCCCTGTATTTAGCGCGTCATCGCACTGTCTCTGTGCCGGTTTTGGAAATGTTGTTGCATACTGCTTTTGGTCATTCTATAGATATCACTAGACGTAGAGAGGCTATAAAATATATACAACAACTTGATTTCACGCCCTATGCTCATCTAATCCATAGAAACTTTTTAGGTTTTTTTAGAACATATGAGTTATTGCTTGGAACACCAATTGAAAATCTTTTTGCAGCAATCAATAATTGGATAGAATTAAGCGAGCATCGCTATTCATTTTTTATGATTCTCTGCGATAAAATTCTGGATGAGGACATTTTCTACTCTGTAGATGAAGACAAGCAAACTCTCTCTTTCACTCATCAAAATAAAAATCAAACTTATGAAATTAAATCAAAAGATACCTTTCTTCGTTTAAGTAGTTATCGACATGATAGGTTATTTTTACAATCTAAATTTAGACCAGTGCTACCAGCGGAATGTCTTAAAATAATAGACGAGACTTTCTATCACCGAAAAGAAGAACAATTTATTCAATGTATGGACATGTTAAAAACATTGTCAAATGATAACTTAAACTTATTGGCTGCTCGGCTCCATGAGATCAATGATTTGCAAAAAATGATAAAAAAGGAATTGCGAAGTCGAGAAGTGAGTAATCCCCAAACTGAATTAAAAAACCAATTCAAATATTTTGTTTTTCTTGAAAAATATCATCAGCAACATCCTGGTCGTTCAATAAAATCAAAAGATATTCAAAGAGAGCTGGGCAATGATTTTGCGGAAAATCAATTTCCACTTCATCTGCAACAAATTATTCAGGATGTCTTAGAATATGAGAATACGAGAGACAAAATACATAGCCAGTTTCGTTTTAAATGGTTTAAAACGACAACTTCGATAGAAAATAGAGACGACGAGAAAACCGAGTCAATAAGTATTGAAAATCACATTGAAAGAATGAAAGTACTTGGTAATAAAATCGTAAATGCCCTGACCGCGCTTTCAGTGGATGATTTATTAACTATAAATAACCGACTGATAGTTTATCCCGAAATTCGTAAAGCCCTTAAGAAAATTTGTCTGATCAAATCAATGGTGTTAGATACGATTGATTTTAAGGGCGAAAACAGTCGTTATCATCGTCATTAGATTCTGGAGTATATCCCTTTAGTGGCTCTTCGAATTCGTTATCGCTTAATTCTGCTGGAAGTAACTCTAATGAACTCATGAATGAATGACGATTGTGGGGTAATTTTTCATCGAAGTCAGATTTCATTCTCTTAGCTTTATGGCTTAATGCGCTTTCCTCTGATTCTGTGTTAAATGATAGTGCATCCAGTGATTGTTCTAACGTTTCGCTACGTATAATAGAACGTTCTGGTTCTTGACCATGAACTATCCCATTTGGATAAGATCTTGCTAATAGATCATTCATAGGATTAGAAGTTACGGTGACTACAGAAATTGCACTGGTAGAACTTTCAGTAGCATCGGAGTGGGAGCGTTTATGTGATGTATTCGCTGCCGACTCAGACCGTGTATTGGTCGCAAAACTTCTGACTATTCTAATAATATATCTAATTGGGGTTGTTTTCTCTTTAGGCATACTTAATTCCTGAATCGTATTTATCCAATCTTAAAGGGCTTATATTATACAAAACGATTATTAAGCAAACATTAAGAGAAAATCCCTGCACGATGTAAAGCCCAACAAGAGATCAGTGTTAATTATCTGGGCTTTACAGCCCAGCCTACAAAAGCTGGGTCGCGCCACAACCTACTTGCTTCTTGCCATTGATTTTAAAAAAACTGCTATAGTTAAAACATAATCCCTCCATCGACAAAAAAAATGAAATTAGAAACAATTAGTTCAGATAAGCGACGACTGATTATTAAGCAATGGTTATTGCATTCCTTGGGGTTACTTTTAATTATTGGCAGCGTCTTTGCCGTTTTATATTTAATGCAAGAATACACGATAGTTTGCAAAGAAAAACAAGCTAATCGGGCAGGGCAATGCACCTTGGAAACTAATATTTTTAATCTGTACCACACTAGTACCAACTTGGGTGAATTAGAATTAGCGGCTGTGCTAAGTAAACCAAGCAAAGGCAATACCGTCTATTTTGTCGTGTTAAAAACATCTTCAGGATTAATTAACCTCACGGGCGGCAGTTCTAGTGGCAGGAGCGAGAAAGATACTGCGGCTGAAGGTATTAATTCCTATATCACTCAAAGTCTCGAAACCACCTATAAAGTGCCCTATCCAACCCCCTGGTGGTATTACGCTTTTGTAGCATTATTTCCCCTGATAGGTTTTGGTCTACTGGCGGTAAAAGGCGAAGTTATTGTGTTTGATGGCACACAGCGAACCGTGATATCCACTAAAAAAGGTCTTTTTGGCGGTGGCGAAGCTAAACTGTCATTTGCAGATATTGATAAAATCATCATTCTTGAAGTCAAAGGTTCACGGGGTGTAAAAAGCTCGAGATTGGCCTTTGCTTTAAAGGATAAAGAGAAACCATTATTGATTGCAAACTCTTATGATTCGCAGACCAAGGTTGAGAGTATTGCAAAAGAATTAAATGAATTTATTGATAGATATAGGGCTTGATTTTTAAACGCCTCCTCATTCGGAGAGATAGTTTTCAGTCCAAACAGGCACCTAATTCAGCAATACCGTCTGTCGCATAGCACTATTGGCTTAAATATCCTTAAGACAGGATCATAATGTGACCAAACCCCGAGGAATTGACACTCTCGAAATTTGTGTCGACTCCTCAGAACCAGATCCCATTGATTTATAACATTTCTGCATAAAGATCGTAATGGTCGCTGGCGGTGATTTTAACTTCGGCAAAAGAGCCAACCTTTAATGCAGGATTTGGTGCAATAAATACTAAACCATCAATTTCTGGGGCATCGCCCTTACTACGAGCAATCACGCGATCTTCTTCAATTGCATCAATAAGGACAGTCTGCGTGCTACCCACTTTGCGAGCCAATTTATCATGACTAATTTCTGCTTGTAGCTCCATAAAGCGTTCGTAACGTTCCTCTTTCACCTCTTCAGGAACAGGATCTGCCAGTTCATTGGCTTTCGCCCCTTCGACAGGAGAATATTTAAAACAACCTACGCGATCTAATTGCGCTTCTTCAATAAAGTCTAAGAGCTCTTCAAATTCCGCGTCGGTTTCACCGGGGAATCCGGCGATGAAAGTGGAGCGCAAAGTGATATCCGGACAAACTTCTCGCCAACCTGCAATCCGAGCCAGTGTGTTTTCACTGCTTGCCGGTCTTTTCATGGCTTTCAGCACCCGCGAATTGGCATGTTGCAAAGGAATGTCTAAATAAGGAAGAATCAAACCATCACGCATTAAAGGAATAATCTCATCCACATGCGGGTAAGGATATACATAATGCAAACGTACCCAAATACCTAATTCCCCAAGCTGTTCGCATAAATCAAAAAATCGCGTATCGACTGTTTTTCCCTGCCATTCAATCGGTTGGTAACGAGTATCCACTCCGTATGCACTTGTATCTTGAGAAATGACTAAAATTTCTTTAACACCCGCTTCTTGCAGTTTTTTGGCTTCAGTCAAGACCTGCGCCATAGGATAACTTTGCAATTTTCCACGCATCGTGGGAATGATGCAAAAAGTACATTTTTGATTGCAACCTTCAGAAATTTTCAGATAAGCATAATGCCGCGGTGTCAGTTTAATACCTTGCGGTGGAACTAATTGGCTAAAAGGATCTGCTGGAGGGGGTAAGTGCTCATGCACGGCATTAACCACTTCTTCATAGGCGTGCGCACCACTGATATGCAACACATCCGGACAAGCTTCCTTAATGATATCCGCTTTGGCACCTAAACAGCCGGTAACAATGACTCGACCATTTTCTGCCATGGCTTCTTTAATCGTATCCAGGGATTCTTTAACCGCGCTGTCGATAAAACCGCAGGTGTTAATCACCACTACGCCGGCATCCTGATAACTAGAGACTAACTCATAACCTTGAGCTCGCAATTGCGTAATGATGCGCTCTGAGTCCACCAAAGCTTTGGGGCAACCCAAACTAACAAATCCTACTCTATGATTCATAAAATTCTATCTGTAAAAAAAGTGGACGAATTATAGCGTCAATTGCTTTTTTTGTCGACAGCCTGGATCAATGGATTTGTTGCAAAGTGGTTAAAAACTCCTTGGCAGAAATTTCACCCACCTGGGTCAAGGATTTCAGTTTTTCCCCTTGAGAGTTATAGAAAATAAAAGTAGGCGGGGCTACGACATTAAAATGCTGTAGGATCGCTTGATTTTCTGCATTGTTCTGGGTGACATCAACTTTAATCACCGTAAATTGCTCTAAAAGTGCTTGCACCTGGGGATCTACAAAGGTTGTGGCTTCCATCACCTTACAAGAAGCACACCAATCAGCATAAAAATCCAACATGACTGGTTTCCCACGTGCTTGATCAATCTCTTGTTCAATATCCGCTACTGTGGGGGTTTTAGTCGAGGCTCCCTGCGGAAATAAGCGAGTTTCTCCAGAAAACGTGGTTAAAGGATACAAAGGATTAGTGGCCCCTTTGCTCATGCCCACTAAAATTAATAACCCATAACTCAGCAAAATAATACCAATGGCTTGCATGAATTTTTCTTGATTTGTCGCAGAGTAAGTTAAAGCCCCACTATAAATACCAGAAAAGATTAAAAGGCTAGCCCACAAGCCCATAGTGATATAAGCAGACAGGATGCGACTGAGAAGTAATATGGCAACACCCAGTAAGAGCAGGCCAAAAAAGGCTTTGATGATATTCATCCAACTGCCTGCCCCAGGTAACCATTTGCCTGCAGAAGTGCCAATTAACAACAAAGGGGTACCCATTCCTAAACTTAATACAAATAAGGTCACACTTCCTAAAAGGACATTTTCCGTTTGAGCAATATAAGTTAAGACCCCAATTAAGGGTGCGGTTACGCAGGGAGACAAAATCAAGGTCGATAAACTACCCATGATGGCAGCGCTTAAGTAATGTCCCCCACGTTGACCACGAGTCACTCCAGCAATTTTGCTTTGCCAAGAAACAGGCAATTTTAATTCATAAAAGCCAAACATAGATAAAGCCAAAATGACGAAAAGGAGGCTAAAAAGGCTTATAATCCAGGGAGATTGCATATTGATTTGAATATTCGCTCCCAACAAAGCGACGACTGCACCTACGATGGCATAAGTCACTGACATACTTAACACATAACTTAGAGAAAGGAAAAATGCCTTTCGTGTCGTCACTTCCTTACCATGACCCACGATAATGCCGGAAAGAACAGGAACCATAGGTAAAATACAAGGAGTGAAGGACAGTAATAAACCTAAACCATAAAAAATCAATAAAATCATAGGCCAATGATGATTAGAAAAAATTTGGGAAATGTCATCGTTAGGAAGATTTTGCTCCGGTTGGGGTAGATGCGTGACTTCTTCCAAACTGACTTCGACCAAATTTAAGGATTGATCAATAGTGATTTTAATATCGCGAGTTTCTGGTGGATAGCAAAAACCGTCATCGGAACAGCCCTGATAATGCAGATCTAACAGACTTTCCCCAGGTTGTAAGCCTAAAATGCCTATGGGAACATCCAGTTGTTTGCGGTATACGGTATAGATTTTACCCAATTTATCAGTTTTTAGTTGAGTAGGGGGAAAACGTAAGGTCCCTAGGTGTAAATGGGTCAGATCTTGCGAATTTAATTTAATGCGGTCGCTGTAAAGAAAATAACCAGGTTTGATCCTCCAATGGAGAGAGAAGCTATTGGGGTCAATCTTTTTAACGCTGACTTGAAACACTTCATCAGCCGGTAAAGGTTCTGCATGCAGAAGAAAACTGCTCGAAAATAATACAAACAAAAAAAGCCATTTTTTCATACTGAACCTGATTATTGAATGAGCTAAATCCACATTGTAGTGCTACAAGAGGTAAAACCAAAATATTTTTTAGTTTTACCCTTGAAAGATGAGGATTTGGCCCCATATGGAAGTCATCGATGTTGTTTACCTAGACAGTATGCTACATCCATGACTCAGAGACTAATCTGAAAATCAAATTAATCAGGAGATACAAATATGAAAATTCGTCCTTTACACGACCGTGTTGTAGTTAGTCGTATGGAAGAAGAACGCACCACAGCGGGTGGTATCGTAATTCCAGATAGTGCTACTGAAAAACCAATGCAAGGTGAAGTGATTGCTGTAGGCGCAGGCAAACATCTAGATAACGGTGATGTCCGTGCTTTAGCCGTAAAAGTCGGTGACAAAGTATTATTCGGTAAATATTCCGGTACTGAAGTCAAAATTGATGGCAAAGAATTAGTCGTGATGCGTGAAGACGACATCATGGGTGTAATTGAGTAAATAACGATTGGTTAAGGAGATAGGATAATGGCTAAACAAATACTTCATGGCGAAGATGCTCGTCAAAAAATGATTGCTGGGGTAACTAAGTTAACTCAGGCTGTAAAAGCAACTATGGGACCAAGTGGTCGTAACGTGGTTTTACAAAAATCTTTCGGCTCACCTACTGTTACTAAAGACGGTGTTTCGGTTGCAAAAGAAATTCAATTACAAGACCATTTTGAAAACATGGGTGTAGGCATGATCATTGAAGCCGCATCTAGAACTTCTGATACTGCTGGGGATGGTACTACTACCGCTACAGTTTTAGCTTGTTCAATTTTGGTTGAAGGAAATAAAGCGGTTGCTGCGGGCATGAATCCTATGGATTTAAAACGCGGTATTGATAAAGCAGTGACTGTAGTGACCAAAACCTTACAAAGCATGTCTAAGCCTTGCAAAGATGGCAAAGCGATTGCCCAAGTAGGTACCATTTCTGCTAACTCTGATACAGCGATTGGTTCTATCATTGCTGAAGCAATGGAAAAAGTGGGTAAAGAAGGCGTTATTACAGTTGAAGACGGTAACAGTCTAGAAAATGAATTATCTGTAGTTGAAGGAATGCAATTTGACCGCGGATACATTTCTCCATACTTCATCAACAACCAACAAAACATGACTTGTGAACTTGAGCATCCCTTTATCCTCTTAGTTGACAAGAAAATTTCTAGTATTCGCGATATGTTAGCGATTCTTGAAGGCGTTGCTAAGTCTGGCCGTCCTTTATTGATCGTTGCTGAAGACGTTGAAGGCGAAGCTTTAGCGACTCTAGTGGTTAACAACATGCGTGGTATTGTTAAAGTATGCGCAGTTAAAGCGCCAGGCTTTGGTGATCGTCGTAAAGCCATGTTACAAGATATTGCTATTCTAACCAGTGGCCAAGTGATTTCTGAAGAAATTGGCAAGAGCTTAGAAGCTGCAACTTTAGAAGACTTGGGAACTGCGAAACGCATCGTAGTGACTAAAGAAAACTGCACTATCATTGATGGTGAAGGAAAAGCTGCTGAAATTACTGCTCGTATTAACCAAATCCGTGCGCAAATGGAAGAAACTTCTTCTGATTACGATCGTGAGAAATTACAAGAGCGTGTTGCTAAATTAGCTGGTGGTGTTGCAGTGATTAAAGTAGGCGCAGCCACTGAAATCGAAATGAAAGAGAAAAAAGCTCGTGTAGAAGACGCATTGCATGCAACTCGTGCTGCTGTCGAAGAAGGTATTGTTGCGGGTGGTGGTGTTGCATTAATTCGTGCACAAAAAGCCTTAGACTCCTTAAAAGGTGACAACGACGACCAAAATATGGGTATCAACATTTTACGTCGTGCGATTGAAGCGCCAATGCGTCAGATCGTGGCTAACGCGGGTTACGAGTCTTCTGTAGTTGTTAATAAAGTTGCTGAAAACAAAGATAACTATGGTTTCAATGCTGCGACTGGCGAATACGGTGATATGGTAGAGATGGGTATTCTTGATCCTACTAAAGTAACTCGTATGGCATTACAAAATGCGGCTTCTGTAGCTAGCTTAATGTTAACCACTGAGTGCATGGTTGCTGATCTACCTAAAGAAGAAAGTGCCGGTGATATGGGCGGCATGGGCGGTATGGGTGGAATGGGAGGCATGGGCGGCATGATGTAAGCCCCTTAGTTCCTTTCCCCCTTAAAAACCCGCCTTTTGGCGGGTTTTTTTATGCAAACTGTACTATGCTTATTAATTAGAGAGGAATATTTGAAGGAGTCGTTATGAGCTCAATGATTAAGAAATTAGATATAATTCTAGCGGATACTTATGCTTTATATCTTAAAACGCAAAACTATCATTGGCATGTGAAAGGACCTCAATTTAAAACCTTGCATGAATTATTTGAAATGCAATATAGGGAATTGGCTGACGCCGTTGATAAGATTGCTGAACGGATTCTTATTCTTGGACACAAAGCCCCTGCTACTTTTGCCGAATTTATGAAACTTAAAACGGTGAAAGAAGGTGATTCCAGTTTAGATGCTAATGAAATGGTCATTGAATTGGCGAACGATCATACTATTTTAGTGAATGATTTGAATAAAGCAGTGAAAATTGCGCAAGATAATAATGATGAGGGTACTATTACCTTATTAAGTGATCAGATTGCCTCACATCAGAAAGCGCATTGGATGTTGGAAGCTTCTCGAATTCAATAGAATGTTTGTTGGGTCACGGGCCAGTCTACGACTACGACTTTTTTCGTGCCCGTGCCTGTCTTTATAAATACTGGGCACGTTCATGGTGTTAGTTCCTGTATTACGACTTCGTCTCTACGTCTTTTTGCCTTTGTATTCAGCTCTTATTATTTGCAACAACCCTTCAATCCCACGTACAATGTTTCCCAAACATTTTAGCCTGCACATCAAGGATTGATTCATGTTGCGTTTTTTATTTCCTATCACTCTTTTTTTTAGTGCCTTTCTATTATTTAGCATTCAACCCATGGTGGCTAAAACCTTACTTCCCATTTATGGAGGAACACCAGCTGTCTGGACTGTTTGCATGCTGTTTTTTCAATGCTTGTTATTAAGTGCTTATGCTTACGTGTGGTTATTAAGTCAATCCAGCAAACCCGTTCTTTGGCGAAGTATACACAGTATTCTGGTGCTGCTTAGTTTAATTACTCTTCCTTTGATTTTGCGACCAGTGGCCACTGAAGGGGCACCAGAATGGAATATTCTTTGTGCACTTTTCTTGGAGTTGGGATTACCCTTACTCGTAATCGGTGCTTCAGCACCTTTATTACAATTTGCATACAGCCACACCACTGCCAAGGACTCAGGTGATCCTTATTTTTTATATGTAGCAAGTAATGCGGGTAGTCTATTGGCTTTAGTGCTTTATCCCTGGTGTCTTGAGCGCTATATTGGTTTATCACAGCAATTTTACCTTTGGAACATAGGCTATGGCGCTTATTTAATTTTACTAGCGCTCGTTTTATTCCTCAACCGTTTTCACCCCTTAGCACAGTCGACAAAATCAACAGAAAAATTGTCTTGGCCTGATGTGCTGTTATGGATTTTTTTAAGTTTTATTCCCTGCAGTATGATGTTAGGGGTAACCTTATTTATTACCTCTGATGTGGCAGCTACTCCCTTATTTTGGGTCTTACCACTGGCTCTGTATTTACTAACTTTTATCATTGCCTTCAATAAAAAACCCCTAATTGATCATGGTTTGGTGATTCGTAATAGTTTATTCTTTCTAGTGTTTACCCTGCTTTGTTTCATCTTAGGAGTAAACCAAATCAAGGCTTGGCAATTGGTCCTGTTTAATTTGTTAAGTTTTTTTGTTTTAGCCTTACTGTGCCATGGTGAATTATATTTGAAACGACCACCGGCAAAATTTTTACCCGTATTTTATTTCTGTTTATCACTAGGCGGGGCCTTGGCAGGAGTATTTAATGGTTTATTAGCTCCTCATTGGTTTAATGATATCTATGAATATCCTATTGCTATCTTATTGAGTTTATTTGCCTTACCTAAAATTAAATTAACCAAAGGTTGGTGGTCACCTGCGGTCGTATTAGGTTTGATTCTTTTGCAATACTATTTTCCTCAATTCTTTGTATTTAAAAATTTAACCCCTTTCCAAATTGCGGCCACTATGATTGTGGCTATTTTGGTGATCTTTATGCAAAGTAATTTGAATCGCTTTTTATCCATGGCTATTCTTTTTGTCTTTATTTATTCTCCCTTATTTCAAAAAGAAAATGTGCTCTTACAACAACGTAATTTTTATGGAGTGAAACAAGTAAAAGAAAAAGACGGGGTGCATGTATTGATTAGTCATTCTACGATTCATGGTTTACAAGTGGTCAATGAAAAAAAACCAATCGCTGGCTTTACTTCCTACTATGGTGCATTAGAAGAAGTGATTCATTTATTACAAAAGAAAGCATCATCCTTGTCGGTAACCATTATCGGTTTGGGAGCGGGGACCATGGTATGCCAGCATCGCGAGACGGATGAATTAACAGTCATTGAAATCGATCAGCAAATGATAGATTTGGCTAAAAACAGCAATCTTTTTACCTATTTACGAGATTGTTCACCTAAACTTAAACTCATAAAGAATGATGGGCGATTAGCCATTGCCGAATTACCCAAACATTCGCAGAATTTAATTATTCTTGACGCTTTTAATTCCGATGCGATTCCGGTCCATTTGATGACTTTAGAGGCTTTTATTTTGTATAAAAATAAGTTAAAACCCAAAGGGGTGATCTTAGTTAATATCAGCAATCGTCATGTTAAATTACTTCCCGTTCTTACAGCTATCGGCCGCTCTTTAAACGAGATTGTGCTCTACTTAGCCCATCAAGGAGATCCTAAATTAGGACAATTTAGTTCCGAATGGGCTATTTTAACGACTGATGAGGATTTAGCTTTTCAATTAATGGCTAAGCAAGGCTGGCACTTTATGGAAAAAGAAGAGCCTTTTTTATGGACGGATGATTACTCGAATATTGTCCCTTTAATGAATTGGTGAACTAGGGTGTGTTCACAATTCATATTCCTACGTCCCGCGACTTGTTCGCGGGACGTCAGGCTTCTGATGATGAATTGTCAACACACCCTAGGTTTTATTAAGCGTAGTCTCGCGTCAATTTTTGCGCTAAGAAAAATTCTCTTCCAGTTCTATCCTGGCGAGTGAGCCAATAGGCTTGCGTATTTTTTATTTGATGCGCAGCAAGTAATTGCTCGCGGGTAGGTAAGCCGTTTTTAATGGCTAAACTCGCCCAGGCATAGGCCTTCTTTCTATCTAAACGCACACCTTGACCTTGTTCATACATGGTCGCGAGATTTAATTGGGCTAAGGCATTTTTGCGTTCGGCTAGTTGTTGGAAACACGGCACGGCTTGTTTGTACATTTTTTTATGAATATAAGCTAGGCCTAAATTATTGAGCGCTTTATCGCGAGTGCTTGAGGCATTGCCTTCGAGTTTTTTCAAGGCAAGTTGATAATACTGAATTGCCTGAGTGTATTGATTTTTATCCATATGCTTTTCCGCTATTTTGAAATCGCTGAAACCGGATTGAACCTTTTTATACACTTCTAGCGCTTTTTGCTGTAAGCCGTTTTTGAGAGAAATCTGCGATAATTCAAATGGGGATAAACTCGGTTCATGTTGAGTGGTTTGTGCGGAAATCATCTTAGGTTGCTGTTGCAAAAAAGATTGAAAAAAATGAAATCCGAGATTTAAGAAACAAAGAAGGACAATAATAAAAATATTGGTTTTGCGTAATAAAGACATGTAATTTCTCTTTAATAATCCAAAGTGGACAATTTTATATCAAATATGAGGAAATTACCAATGTTTTATGTAGGTTGGGTCATGACCCAACAAAAAAATCTTGAGCGAAGATAAATGGTAATGTTGGGTCATGACCCAACCTACGACTTTTTGATTCAAGACAGTTTGCTACTAAACTTCAGCCAAATTACCTTTGGTTTCCAACCAAGCTTTGCGGTCATTAGCCCGTTTTTTATTCAACATCATATCCATAGTTGCTTCAGTGCCGGGTTCGTCTTCTAAAGTCAGTTGAATTAGGCGACGAGTATTGGGATCCATTGTGGTTTCGCGCAATTGAATGGGGTTCATTTCTCCCAAACCTTTAAAACGTTGCACGTTAATTTTGGATTTGCTCGTTTGTTGTAAATGGGCGGTAATGCGCAATTTTTCTTCATCATCTAAGGCATAATGCACAATTTTACCCGCATCAATACGATAAAGTGGCGGCATGGCTACAAAGACATGGCCGGCTTTAACTAGAGGTTTAAAATGTTTTACAAAGAGCGCACAAATCAAGGTGGCAATGTGTGCACCATCAGAGTCCGCGTCCGCAAGTATGCATATTTTCCCATAGCGTAAACCGCTGAGATCCTCGTTGCCGGGATCGACGCCAATGGCAACTGAAATATCATGAATTTCCTGAGAAGCCAGCACTTGCGAGGAGTCGACTTCCCAAGTATTTAAAATCTTTCCACGTAAAGGCAAAATAGCTTGGAAATCTTTATTCCGCGCTTGTTTGGCAGAGCCTCCTGCAGAATCCCCTTCCACTAAAAATAATTCAGCTTGGCTTAAATCAGTTTGCAAGCAATCAGCTAATTTTCCAGGTAGGGCAGGTCCTTGACTAACACGTTTACGTGCCACTTGCTTGGCTTGTTTTAAACGTTTTTGCGCTCTATCAATGGCTAAAGCAGCAATTGCTTCACCCTGATTGCGATGTTGGTTAAGCCATAAAGAAAACGCATCTTTGATAACGTTGGCCACTACAGCTGCAGTTTGGCGTGAACTTAAACGTTCTTTGGTTTGTCCGGCGAATTGTGGTTCTTTCATCTTCACTGAAAGCACGTATTGGCAGGGCTCCCACAAATCATCAGCGGTTAATTTAACACCGCGAGGTAATAAATTACGTAAGTCACAAAATTCGGATAAGGCTTCAAATAAGCCGGAACGTAAACCATTAACGTGGGTACCACCCTGAACAGTAGGTATCAAATTGACATAGCTTTCATTTAAACTGCTATTCGCCGCTTCTGACCACACTAAAGCCCAATCCACCGTGGCTTCATCATTTTTAAATTCGCCAGTGAAAGGTTCTTCAGGTAAATACTCTGCAGGTAGAGTTTGCATGAGATAGTCACTTAAGCCATGTTCGTAACACCAATGTTGCTCTTCATTATTTATTTTATTAACGAAGGTCATGGATAAGCCCGAACATAAAACGGCTTTTGCTCTTAAGACATGTGCTAAATGTTTGGCAGATATTTTGGTGGTATCAAAATATTTAGCATTAGGCCAGAAACGAATCAGAGTTCCAGTGTCTTTCTTTTTGGTGACCCCAATTTCATTTAATTCGCAAAGTTTATCGCCGTTGGCAAAAGACATTTGGTAGATGATCCCATTGCGTTTAATGGTGACATCCACTCGGTCGGATAAGGCGTTGACCACCGACACACCGACTCCATGCAAACCGCCAGAGAAATTATAGTTTTTATCGGAGAACTTCCCGCCTGCATGCAAGCGAGTCATGATGACTTCAACTCCGCTTAATCCCAGTTGGGGATGGAGATCTACGGGCATACCGCGGCCATTGTCTTCTACTTCCACAGAACCATCTTCATGCAAAGTGACAAGAATAGTGCTAGCAAAGCCCGCTAAGACTTCATCGACGCTATTATCGATAACTTCTTGGGCCAAATGGTTTGGACGAGTCGTATCCGTGTACATTCCGGGACGTCTTTGGACCGGCTCAAGACCACTTAAGACCTCAATCGCTTCGGCATTGTAAGATTCAGACATGGCTAATCACTTAATATAAATAGAGGTATATTTTAGCATACATCATTCATCAATGGGTTGGGATAGGGGGGAATTGAAAAAAATTATTCTACAAATTTCAATAAATTCAGAGTATTAGACAGAGCGATAGAAGTCTTGTTACAGTGAGACATAGCCATTTTTTAACGATTTTATGAAAAATTCTGTCGCAATTTCGCAACTTTCAGTAGCCTTTCAAAGCGCTAATAAAACCATTTCTGCCTTAGATAACGTCAGTTTTAACCTTTATCCTGGGGAAACTTTAGTTTTATTAGGGGAGTCGGGCTGTGGGAAATCCTTAACTTCTCTCGCTTTAATGCGTTTGCTCCCTAAGTCTGGAGTGTATGGTTTGGCCAGTGAAGTGAATCTCGACGGGGTGGATATTTTAAATTTGCCAGAAAACATGATGCGACAATTGCGTGGTCGTAGAATGGCGATGATCTTCCAAGAACCTATGACCGCTTTAAACCCCGTAATGACTATAGGTGAGCAAATCAGTGAGATTCTTATCAGACATCATGACTATTCTCATGCGGAGCGTAGAGAGGCTTTAATTGCCCTATTAAAAGAAGTCGAAATGCCTCGCCCAGAGATAAAAATTAATCAATACCCGCATCAACTTTCAGGTGGGCAAAAACAGCGCGTGGTTATTGCTATG
>SCSO01000395.1 GCA_004297865.1 Legionella sp. | reverse complement strand
ATTACCGGCACCGTGTTGACAGTCAGTGGCGGCTTACCGTTGATGCGTTCCGAAGGACTTTTATCATGAATTTTTTCTTAGCGAATAAACCGCTTTATCTTAAAGGTCCTTTTGCTGCCCTTCCTGAGCATATCATGAGTAACACTGATGTGTTGGATTGGATGAGTAGTACCCAAAATGCTGCTTTAATCAGTTTTTCCACTGGCATTAGAAATCGCCGCTGGGTAAACGAAGATCAAGCTTGTAGTGATTTAGCTGTGCTGGCTGCAGAAGAATTATTTGCAGCTAAGCCTGAAGAAAAAGAAAAAATTACGCAGATTATTTTAGCGACCATTTCCGGAGATTATCTCGCACCCCCAACTAGTCCTTTGGTGCAATATCGTTTGGGTTTGCAAAATGCTGGCGCTTTTGATGTAGGTGCCGCTTGCGCGGGGTTTGTAGTCGGTTTGCATACCAGTGCGGCTATCGCCCAAGCGTGCCCTGGAGCAGTTTTATTGATTGCTAGTGAAATTCGATCAAAATTTCTTAATAAAAATAATTTTGCCACCAGCGTTTTATTTGGCGATGGTGCCGCTGCTTGTAGTATCTCTGCTGATCCTAAAGATGCGGAATTTCGAATACTCGCTTCGGCCTTGTTTGCTGATGGTGAAGTGGCGGATACAGTCTCTACACCCGCGGGAGGATCACGTTTACCTGCTTCCCGTTGCGTAGATCCAGACCTTCATTATATTACTATCAAAGAAAGCACCGCGCTTTTTGTGAAAGCGGTTCATGGCATGGTGGATAGTGCTACAGCATTTTTGCAGGAGCTTCGATTAGCACCTAAAGATATTCAATGGTTAGTCCCACATCAAGGCAATAAGAATTTGGTTTTATCCGTGGCGAAGCAATTGGGGTTTGCTGAAGAGTTTGTGGTTAAAACGGTAGAGGAAACGGGTAATACTTCGGGTTCTAGTGTGGGAATCGCTTTGGATCATTTGCGGCAGCAAAGCGAGTTGCGAACTAAAGATAAGGTATTGTTAGTGGCAGCAGGTGGCGGTGGTGTCGCTGCTTGTGCTTTGTTAGAGGTATTGTAGGTTGGGTCATGACCCAACAAAAAATCTTGTGCGAAGACGAGATGCTTATGTTGGGTCTCGACCCAACCTACGTTGGGTTTTCTTGAACGTGCACGCAAATAAAATCTACATCATTCATCACATCGATGGAGATGTATTTGCATTCCCTTTTTCTGCAATAGATTGCTGCTGTAGAGAACTTAGCGCCCTAATACTATCTGCTGATTTACCGATGGTCTTTGCGACCTCAAGAGTTGTTGCAAAATCTTCTCTAGGTTGATAAGCAAAGGGTATCGTAGTAGCCATTACTTCCCCTGCTAACATATTTTTAGAACGCCAACTATCGTCTGGAGAGATACTTTTTTCCTCTTGCAGGTATTTATGCCGTTGGAGTTTCAGAGTATTCCAATCAATATTCGAGAGACCCTGTTCGTGTTCCTTTACTATCTCTTTAGTGCTAGTTTGAATATAGTTTTTATCAACACGGCCAAAACGCTTAAAATGATAAGTAATTGTTGTGTCTGCAGGTAAAGCATAAGAAGGTTGTGTGTTGTTACATAAATCATTAATTAACTTTAGCCCAAACAAAATAATAGCGCGGGAACGAAGAGTTTCTTCGGTAGTTTGCAGATTTAATTTTTTCTCCTGGGTTTTAATTTTAGCATTTACTGTATCAAGAGTTGCCTTAAAGGCTGCTGGACATTCACTACAAGCTCGAGAAAGAAGTAGTATTTTAACTCCTCTTCCCAGATAAGGTGATTTCTTAACTTCGTGAAAAAAAGCACTTTCTGATCCAATAAGCTCTTTTAAATAATTCTCTTGCTCTTTTAAACGGATATGTTTTTCCCGGTTTTTCATAAATAGCCTACACATGTCAAAATGCGCGGATTATTTACAAAAAACAATAACATGTCAACTTTTTTACCAAAATGATATTAATAATTCTATTCGCTCTGGGTAAAATCATAGAGATTTTTATAGGTATGAAAAGTCAGGGCATCTTCTTCATTGACCTCAATGCTATATTCCTCACTAAGAATAGCCAACAACTCAACCACTTTAAGTGAATCTAAATGCAAATCTTCTATCAAAGCCGTATCGTCTTGAATATCCTCAGATTTTGCTCCAGATAAACGGCAAATAATTTCTTTTAATTCACTATCAGTTATTTTCATACTCACCTCGAGATTCATCGGGTTGAATCGCTAAAAAATACCATGCGGCTAAAGAGGCCACGCTCAGCAATAGTAATATTATAGCCAAAGATTGCATACTGTACACTTTTGCAGCAGCAATTAAGCCACTAGAACAGGCAGCGGTTAAATCTTGCATGCTGGCATATAAAGCCCCCGCCATACCGGCCATCTTAGGAAAGGGATGAAAGGCGCCTGCAAAAGCATTAATAAAAGTAAATCCGGCTCCAAGGCTAAACAAAGTCATAGGTATCATAATATTTAAGACATGCAACTTACCTAAAAAAGCTAATAGGAGCATGCTAAATCCACTAACAATCATACACAGAGCACCTACACCCACCATGTAAGCGATCCCTTTTCGCATCACTAGAAAACTATTCACTACACCACTAAAGCAAATGGCTCCAGCCGTAAAAAAAGTCAATTGTCCGAATTCTAAAGGACTTAGTCCCAAAGTATTTTGAAATAAAAAAGGAGCAATGGTGATGTAAGCCACTATGCCGGCAAAGGTGAAGCAAGCGCAAAGCGTATACCCTAAAAAAACGTTACTATTTAATAGAATCCAATAATTTTTCATCATAACTCGTAATTTGGTGGCTTCGGGATTCAGATGTTGATTGGTTTCTGGAACCACGGCACACATCAATCCCCAAATTAAAAGACCAAACAGGAATAAAAATAAAAAGTTTTCCCGCCAACCAAATTGCTCTTGAATATATCCGCCTAATACGGGAGATGCAGC
>SCSO01000394.1 GCA_004297865.1 Legionella sp. | reverse complement strand
GATCTACGTTCATAACCTTTATTATTTGTAGGTTGGGTCGAGACCCAACAAAAATCTTGAGCAAAGATGAAATGGTTATGTTGGGTCATGACCCAACCGACTAGATCCAGTTTCGCTTGTTCACCATTTTATAAAAGCCTTTGATAGGACTTAAAGTTGCATCTCTATTTTCATTCATAATAATAGCATTGGGCCGGTAAAGTGGTTTAATGCCGTGCAATTGGGTTTATTAATGGTCAATGCTGAAGCGGGAGAGTGAAGTAATTATTTGTTTCAAAAATTGATGCAAACCCTCGCATATTCTTTGGAGATCACTATATAATCTTCTTTAATTAGAACAATGGTCTGCGAATGGCAAAATTTCATCATCAAAATAAATACGCTTGGCTCTTTATCGCCCCACAGCTTGCCGTCACCTTGGTGTTCTTTATTTGGCCTGCATGTAGTGCATTAACTCAATCTTTTTTCTATTCAGATGCTTTTGGGCTACATCGTTATTTTGCTGGCTTGAGTAATTTCATGGATCTGTTCCGTGATCCCAGTTATGGCAAGGCCATTTGGGTTACCTTTATTATTGGTATTAGCGTTACGTTGATTACTATGACTTTTGGCTTGCTTATGGCCAATTTAGTCAGTCAACGGGGAAAAAGTCAGGGCATGTATAAATCGATGCTGATCTGGCCTTATGCCATTGCTCCGGCAGTTGCGGCTATACTCTGGCGTTTCCTGTGTCATCCGACGTTAGGATGGTTGACTCATGGTTTAGATGCTATAGGGATCTCTTTCGATTACGTCAACAATGCGCATCAGGCTTTACTGGTCGTGATTTTGACTGCTAGCTGGCAACAATTTAGTTATAATTTCTTGTTTTACTATGCGGCTTTAAAAGCTGTGCCCCAAACCTTAATCGATGCTTCTATAATTGATGGCGCTAATGCATGGCAACGTTTTCGTCATATTATTTTCCCCATTTTATCTCCGACCACCTTTTTCTTATTGATTATGAACCTTATCTATAGTTTCTTTGATACCTTTGGCATTATTCAAGTGATGACCCATGGAGGGCCAGGAAACAGTACGACTAATCTAATTTATAAAGTTTATGAAGATGGCTTTGAAAGCATGGATTTGGGCAGTTCTTCAGCACAATCAGTATTGCTGATGATCATTGTCATGTCGGTTTCCTTGGTCCAATTTAAATATCTTGAAAAAAAGGTTCATTACGAATGAAACTATTTTATCGAGTGTTATCACATGGTTTATTACTGAGCTTCATTGCTTTTATGTTGCTGCCGCTTTATTTAGCGATTATCACTGCAAGCCATGAGGGCAGTGCTATGATGCAATATCCGCTGCCAATGTTGCCTGGTAGTGCGTTTTTGCAGAATTTTAAAACCGTGTTCAGTGAAGGTTTATCCGTCACGGGTGGCCAACCACTCAGCACGATGATGTTTAATAGTTTTTTGATGGCTTTGACCATTACTATAGGTAAAATTATACTCGCCATTACTTCGGCTTTTGCTCTAGTGTATTTTGATTTTCCACTAAAACGGTCTTGCTTTGCTCTCATTTTTGCAACAATGATGCTGCCAGTGGAAGTACGTATTCTTCCGACGTTTCAGGTGATCGCTTCTTTTGGTTTACTCAATTCCTTTACGGGGCTTACTTTACCTTTGCTCGCTTCGGCGACAGGTACTTTTTTATTTAGACAATTTTTTAAAACCA
>SCSO01000393.1 GCA_004297865.1 Legionella sp. | reverse complement strand
TTATTTCGCCACGGCTTACTTCTAAATTAAAGCATTCTTTTGCGAACCAAGTGAATAAAACCGTACAGACTGAACTAGTGTATAAAGATATTCCAACAGGAATGGATTTACCAACAAGAATTGAAGTAGCCCATAATTTATTATCAATGCTAGGGTTAACAAAGAATTTTGGCGAATTTATTATTATTCTTGGGCATGGATCATCTAGTTTAAATAATCCACACGAAGCCGCCTATGATTGTGGTGCATGTGGTGGTGGTCGCGGTGGACCTAATGCACGGCTAATGGCTTTAATCCTCAATGAGCCACAGGTTAGAGAGGGACTTAGATTAAAACAAATAAGCATTCCCCCCACCACTTGCTTTATTGGTGCTTATCACAATACCTGTAGTGATGATATATCCTATTATGATGTACCTTATGAGCTTGGGCTAAAATTTAGTGTGATTCAAGCCCAATTAAAAACAGCGACACAATTAAATGCGAAAGAACGGTGCAGACGGTTTTCCTCAATTCCATTTGGTAAATCGCCCGAGTATTATCATCGAAAGGCGCAAGAGCGCTCCCTAGACTTACGTCAACCCCGACCCGAATATGGTCATTCTACCAATGCCTTATGTATTATTGGCCCACGATCTCATTCTAAAAATTTATTTTTAGATAGGCGAGCCTTCCTCGTATCCTATGATCCCTATGCTGATAAAGAGGGCCTAATTTTAGCAAAGATATTGAACACTGCAGGCCCTGTTTGCGCGGGAATTAATCTCGAATATTTTTTTAGTTATATTGATAACGAAACTTATGGAAGTGGGACTAAACTAGCGCATAATGTAACCTCTCTCATTGGGGTAATGAATGGCTACTTGAGCGATTTACAAAATGGTTTAACGAGTCAAATGATAGAAATACATCAACCCGTTCGTTTGTGCATTTTAGTTATCTGCTCTTTACCCTTACTCAAAGATCTGCTCGAGCAAGACAATGAATTTAGTCAGTTAACAAAAAATCAGTGGATTAGATTAACCGTGCATAATATAGATGATCAACAAATATACGTCTATCAGGATAGTGATTTCGTGTTGTTCATAAATAATAACTATTCCGCTTCTTATTTTCCTATTGATGGCGAAGTATTTAGTCATACTCATAATTTAAGTTTTGGACACCTCACGACATGAATAAATTTCTTTCAGAATATTTCTTCTATTATTTTACTTTGTCCTCCTTATTAAGGTTTTTTTTAGTGCTTTTTTTTAGCGGCCAGAGTCCAGTACATTTTGGTGAAAAAAGAGTGCGTTGGGTAGTATCTACGGGCATTATTTTAGATGGAATTCATTTGTTGTTAATCTTGTGTTTAAGCCAATATCTCTCGCAAATTACATTGAATGATTTCTTATACTTCGCTGATGACTTCAAAATTGTTTGGAGCTCTTATTCAATTGCCTTTTTTATTTTTTGTATCGGTTTAATATCACTTGTTGCCCGGTTTTCGTCTTTCTATTTACATAGAGACAATTATTTTTATAAATTTTTTTCCTTATTATTTATTTTGGAACTGGCTGTTTGTTTGTTAGTTTTAACAAGTACGTCAGAGAGTATTTTTATAGGTTGGGAATTATTAGGCCTATCATCCGTGTTGTTAATTGCTTTCTACGAACATCGTATGGCTGTTTTAAAAAATTCACTTCTCATTCTCGTATTCTATAAAATTTCCGATGTAATTTTTTATTCCGCACTAATATCCTCGGCTTATTTTGGCACCCAGATCTATACTCAAATAGCAAATTCCACTACTGAATTGCTGATTTTAATTGCCTGTCTCATCAAATCCAGTATTTTCCCTTGCCTTTGGTTGCCTCGCGCTATGGAAGGCCCCACTCCCTCCAGTGCAATTTTTTATGGTGGCATCGCAACTCACCTACCCATGTATATTTTTTTAAATATCAGCAGGAATCACCCAGCACACTCCCCCCTATTCACAATATTAACTATTAGTTTTATTTTTATTGGGAGTTTCATTACTAGCTGTATGAGTAAACAGGCAACAGATGCAAAAAATGCTATCGCCTATGCTTCGATTACTCAATTAGGTTTGGTATACATCGAAATACTGCTTGGTTTTTATACACTTGCTTTAGTGCATGGCATCGTAAACGGTGTGTATCGATCCTTTGAATTTCTTAAATCTCCTTCGCTCATTTACCAACGTCATATTATAGAAAAAAGACGCAATTCTCAGCGAAAATACTATTTTTTAGAGAAATTAATTCCTCAAAAAATCCTAAACCACCTCTATCCATTGGCTTATCATGAATTCTATCTTCCTCGTATGCTAAACCACATCATTGAATTATTCCTAGGCTTGCATAATTCACGTTCCAGGCTTACTTCGATTAAAAATTATTTAGTAATTAGCTTAAGCATATTCTTTATTTTTGAAATGAGCATTTATTACTTATTGCATATAAAAATCGGATTTTTTGATGAGAGCTTATTATTGCTAGGCTTGGGGTTTAATTTCATTGCCACTTTATATAAGTACAAACCACTTCAGTTTTTTATCAATATTTTCGCCTCAACCTTTACTGTATTCACGGTTTTATTCGAACATATTCACCAAGTTAGTCTTTATTTAGAATGGTGTTTCCTCTTTCTGCTCGGCTATTTTCTTATTGATTTATGGCGCCATGGCGTCACCGTTTATAAACCAATTAATTATTCAGGCCGTTTTTATACTTCAGCGAAAATGAACATATTGATCTTGATTATAGGAATATCACTGATTGGCATCCCTGGGCTTACTTCTTATATTGTTTGGGAACATTTAGAACAACAGTTAATGCCTTTCTACCCCAACCTCATTATTGAAGGCTTTTTTATATTGTCCTTGAATACGATCTTATTCTTTAGATTTTACTATACCAATTTTCTAGGAAAAAGAATGCAGACAACCCATTATGAATTAATAAAACGAATATAACTTCGGAGTGATTTTGATGACCCAACTACCAGCATGCCCCAAATGTAATTCAC
The DNA here is from genome assembly GCA_004297865.1 of Legionella sp. Classification (GTDB taxonomy): domain Bacteria; phylum Pseudomonadota; class Gammaproteobacteria; order Legionellales; family Legionellaceae; genus Legionella. The sequence goes on along the minus strand of SCSO01000393.1, from coordinate 3,312 downwards.
CTTACACTTATCCAGATGGTACCTTTCTTATTTGTTCGGAATGTGCACATGAATGGACTGACCAAGATAAAAACCCCGCCGACAGTAATGCAATGGGAGTAGTTAAAGATGCTTATGGGACCGTGCTCAGTGACAGTGATACCATTACTGTCATTAAGGATTTAAAAATTAAAGGCTCCTCACAGGTTGTCAAAGTAGGTACGAAAGTTAAAAACATTCGCTTGTTGCCCGGAGAAGACCACAATATTGATTGCAAAATTGAAGGCATAGGAGCAATGAAACTTAAATCAGAATTTGTGAAAAAGGTTTAAGATCAATGGGTCAGACTCTGCGAGATCCCCACAAATTTTTTGTACCCTAGATCTCCCTTCTCCCTTCAAGGGAGAAGGTGCCCAGAGGGCGGATGAGGGTAATTAAATTAAGCGACCGTAGCCCGTATTAGGCGTAGCCGTAATATGGGCTACCATCTTTTTATTAATGAAACTGTTAATTTTGTGTAAAAAATGTCTATCTTTAAAAAATGGAATATCTTAAAACCTTATAATCGAAACAACTGTACGATGAGAGTATAAAGATGCCAAGTAACAATCCCAAAGAAGAGTCGAAAAGGGATCTGCGTGCACGCGCAGTAGCCAATAACCCCTGTAGCATATGCCGCGCCTTAGGAATTCCCGTTTGTCGAGGCCATGGAGCAGGTGGTGGTGGCGGTGGTGGGGATGGCGACACTAATAGCGATACTATTGATAATAAAGCAGATCTAAACTCCATAATGCTTGATCCCAAAGTCACTGCTGATGTCAATGCATTAAGCAAATCCCTTATCCAAACTGAAGAATGGCACCAGTCAGAAGATGCAGATTTAGTATTGGAATTCGCAGAACCTAGTGCTTATGTACACATTATTCTTAATATGGAGATTGGCTCATTAGTCTTTCGAGCGAGTCGGGAGCTTTCTGAAGAAGAGCAAAAAGCTCTGGATGAGTTGTTTGATGCGATCGAAAAAGAGTTAGCTCTTTTTAAAAATGAATTGATTAACATGAACGAACCCATACAAGCAATAAAAATGGTACGCGAACATGATAGTCTTTCTATCAAAATACCAGATCCCAAGCATTACGATTTATTTATCCAAAGCCTTATCGATAAAAATTTACTGCCTAATACATCGACAGCAGAATTCAATATAAACCAGTCTATCACTTTAGATCCGACAGAATTGTCATCGGATAACAACAAATCAAGAGCCCCTACTCCCTTTGATATTCATGGCCCCAAACCGCAAGGATGGGATAGATAACCATAACTTATTAGAAAATATGAATTATTACCTTACAGAGCATTATGCAAGAGGCGAAGAAAAACCCATTGCGGCGTTCATTGAACTAGGTGATGCCCAACTGTGTATGGAAAAAAAATCATCCACCGATGTAGAGGAAGGAAAAAAAGTCATTTATAGGCTCTATAATGACCATGAACTATTGCATCAATTAAATGTTGAAAACATTTCAACTTCGCATGCTAACTACGCGGAAGGCAATGGTGATTTTAATAGCGATACCTTTACCTTCCAAATCATGATGAGAACCATAAATTCCCTAGAGCAAAAAAGCGTTGCTCAATTTAATCATGAACATGATGCTTACCTCTTTATTGCTAGTAAGTTTGAGGAAGACACTACAATAAATGAAAACGATTTATTTTTACTATTTAAGAATAACTCGTTAATAGATACCTTAAACAAAACCATCATCGAAAATCGCAACAAAGAATCGAGTCGCACTAATCAGAAAGAAGCAACCTATAAACTTAGCCCATTATCCACAAGACCAACGCCAGGTGGTGGTCCTGCTGATTATTGGGTTAAGGATGAAGATGAGTAAAAATCAATGGGATCAGACGCTGAGGTATCCCCACAATTTTTTTGTACCCAAGATCTCCCCTCTTTCTTCAAGGGGGCGTTGTTGAATAAATAAAGAATTGCTTTTTTATTAAGCAATTTTGATTGCATGTCATCCCCGCGAAGGCGGGGATCCATCTACAATTTAAGCACTGTGCTTTATTTATGGATAGATTCCCGCCTTCGCGGGAATGACAATCCTATTTATTCAACAACGCCCTTCAAGGAGAAGGTGCCCAGAGGGCGGATGAGGGTAATTAAATTCAGCCCTGACGAAAGCAATGGAGTTTAATCATTTTCAGTACCTGTATGAATCGTGGTGGTATCCATATCTGAGCCGCCCTCATTGTCAGTACCGGTATTTTCTGTTGGCGTAGTATCCATCGAGGAATCACCGCTATTATCAGTACCTGTGTTCTCTGTGGGGGTAGTATTCATATCTCCGTCGTCACTATTGTCAGTGCCTGTATTATCTGTCGAATAATGGTTATTTAATGCAATTGAATTATTAGTAGTATTTGCTGCCTGGGCAGTTACTAACATTCCTAGAGCCATTATGGTCAGAATAAATTTTTTCATGGAGCGTTCCTATTGAATGGTTTATCTTTATTATTAGATGATTAACTAACATTTCTCAAGATAGCTATTGTTAAAGTAGCCGCAATGGCCCGGGTGTAAGTTATCTGCACCCATTGCTCAACTTATTTTCTACATTCAAAGAGAATGGTTTCATCGCCTTCTTCAGGAGGCGCTGTTCTACTAAATGCCTTTAATAATTTTACCTCTTTAAATCCTACTTCGCTCAGTAGCTTAAGTAAAAAAGAGGTATCATTGTACAAGCGAATTTTATATTCCTCGATTTCTGCTTGAATGACCTGGTTTGAGTCAATTAATTCATACTTGCCTATCGAATAACAAATAGTGTCTTCAAGAAGAGCTAATTGGCTGAGGAGAATTACTTTGTTATCTGCAGTGTGCCATCTAGAGCCACGCCACACTCCTAATTCTTTAGGCAGCGAGTGTAGGGATTCTACTTCAAAAATAAATACTCCCTTTTTATCTAACAGGTGATAGATGATTTGCAAAGACGTTTTTATGGCTTGTAAGTCTGTGATTAGCCCAAATGAGCCCGTGGGTATAAAGATTAAATTATATTTTTTAGAAGGTTTAGCCGATTCTAAGAAATCTTGCCAAACAGTAGGTTTTAGATTTTGGGCTTTTGCTTTAGTGGCTAAAGCCTTTAACATGGATTCACTTGCATCAAAACCTTCTATATTAAACCCTTCTGCAAGCAGGGGAAGAAGGAACCTTCCTGTACCACACATTGGCTCTAAAATAGGGCCATTCGCTTCCTTAGCATAACTAAGATAGAAATCATAAGCATCCTTGGGCGCCATAGGCTAGATCGGAAGAGC
>SCSO01000392.1 GCA_004297865.1 Legionella sp. | reverse complement strand
TAAAAACACGCTCTGCAGGTTGCCCCGCGGCAATAATATCCTGACGCATGGCTTCGGTGAGCGCAATAATCGCATCCGTTCCAAAATTATAATTGCCCTTCACATGACAGACTGCAATTTTGGGAACTTGGGTTCGAGTTTTTTTGAATAAGTAGGCTGCTCGGTGACTATGGGTTATCACACAGTCGGGATTTTCCTTATGAATGAGACGACGCAATTTAAAAATTGCTAAAGGATCATATTGATTGTAATTATGGATTAAATGCAAATGTTTCTGCGGACAGGCATGACGAATTTCTGCATCGGGATGAATGATCGGAATAACCAAATTGCCTTGTTCAATTAGAGTCGGCGTATAATTTAAAAAAACTTGTTCTAATCCACCATTTACTTTTGAGAACATTGCATTAAAAATTTTCACTTTTACTCCCCTGCCAATTTGCAGTGCGATTATACGCACTAATTGCGGTTAATTGCATAGGTTGCTGCAAATAACGTTGCAACTTAGCAGTGGTGGAGTATAAAATGCCCCAATTATTCTGTCTCCTCATGAGAGAAGTTCAAAATAAGAACAAATAGGAGGGAGCGTGGGCTCTTTGTTAAGAAAAAAAATTATTATAGCCGCGGTTGCATTATTGAGTGTTCTCACCCAATCAATACAAGCTGAAACGGCTTCTACTGAAACCAAAATAGTACCTAAAAACTCTGCACCAGGTAAAATTTTAGAACCCCTGATCGATGGTTACTATCCAGCTTATCCTCCCACTGCTCCTGCTTCAGGTGAGCAACAAGAGTTGATTAAACGTGGTGAATATCTTGCTAGGATGGGTGATTGTATTGCCTGTCATACCGATGTAAAAGGCGGTACCCCTGCTTATGCTGGTGGCCTGCCCATTGCCACACCTTTCGGCACTTTTTATAGTCCCAACATCACTCCAGACAAAGAAACCGGTATAGGTAATTGGACTGAAGAAGACTTTGTACGTGCTTTGAAAGAAGGTCGTGATCCTAAAGGACGTAATTATTTCCCCGTATTCCCATTCGTTTATTTTTCTAAAATGACAGATGATGATGCGCATGCTTTGTACGCTTATTTCATGAGTATTCCTGCGGTGAAGTTAAAAAACAAACCCTTACCCTTCCCCTTCGGTGTTCCTGGGGCGCGGTTCACTTTATGGGGATGGAATATCTTGTTCTTCTTCCCACAAGAAAACTCCGTGGAATATGAATCGGATAAATCTCCTGAATGGAATCGTGGAAAATATATTGTCGATACTTTAGGGCATTGCAGCATGTGTCATACACCACTTAACGTCTTTGGTGCTGCAAAAAATCGCTATTATTTAACAGGGGCTTTCATTGATGGCTATTGGGCACCTAACATTACTAAGTTTGGTTTGGAATCCGCCACGAATGAACAAGTAGCGGCTGTCTTTAAGACCAATGAACTCATCAATAATGCTGGTCCAGTGGCAGGACCTATGGCCGAAGTAAATCACAACAGTTTAAGTCATTTAACAGAGTCAGATAGATTAGCTATCGCCACTTATTTGAAAACCGTAGAAAGCGAAGAACAATATGGTGTCGATCCTTCAAACCTGCCTCCTTCATTAAGTCGCGGTAAACAGGTTTATTTGAAAGCTTGTGTCATTTGTCATCAAGACAGTCAAATGAGTGCACCAGTTATTGGTGATTCTGCTAACTGGTATTTGCGTCTTAAGAGCAGTGGTTTGACCGGTTTGTATCGTCACGTGATTCATGGATTCAATTCAATGCCGGTAAAAGGTGCTTGTGTCCTATGCTCAGATAACGACATTGTCTCTTCTGTGGATTATATATTGAGCGAATCCTTAACGCATGCGCAATGGAATGATCTTAAAAAAGGCGGCGCAGAAAAATTCCCTGCGGATGGTGCGAATGTTTATAAAGAAAACTGTGCGGTATGCCACGATGAAGGTAAATTGGGCGCACCAAAGATAGGTGATAAAGCCATATGGAAGCCATTAATTGATAGAAATATGGACGTGCTCTTCCAAAATACAATTAATGGGCCCAAACATTTGAAAAATGGTGGTTGTGATCAATGTACTTCTGAGGAAGTGATCGAAGCAATCAAGTACATGGTGAGCAAGTCGAAAACTGAAGGCAATTTTTCACTGTGGTAAACCACAGGTAATTCGATTTTGATTATTTGCAAAGAAGAGGGAATGGGATGTTAAACAGGTTAAAGATCTGTAAATTGATAATGATGCTAGGTGCCATGCTTAGTGCCAATGCTGTATATGCTGCGGCAGACTATTGGCAACTTAACATGTATCAAGGGGTCACTCCTTTAAGTAAAGACATGTACTACTTGCACATGGTAGGTATGGCTGTTTGTGCGGTGATTGGTGTGGTCGTATTTGGTGTAATGATTTATTCCTTGATTCATCATCGTAAATCGAAAGGTTATAAAGCCGCAGTCTTTCATGAAAATCTTCGTTTGGAAGTTCTATGGTCCATTATTCCTTTTTTAATTTTGGTGGGACTTGCTATTCCTGCTACGAAAGTGTTGATTCGCATGGATGATACCGCGCAATCGGATCTCACGATTAAAGTTGTGGGTTATCAATGGCGCTGGCAGTACCAATACTTGGATCAGGGAATTAGTTATTTTAGTAATTTAGCCACACCTTATAGTCAAATTCAAAATGAACAGAAAAAAGGAGAGTGGTATCTCTTAGAAGTGGATAAACCCCTGGTTGTTCCTATCAACAAAAAAATTCGTTTTCTCGTGACTTCTAACGATGTTATTCATTCATGGTGGGTTCCTGAATTAGGTATCAAACGTGATGCCATTCCTGGTTTTATGTATGAAGCTTGGGCTCGTATTGAGAAACCTGGAATATACCGTGGTCAATGTGCGGAACTTTGCGGTATTAACCATGGATTTATGCCGATTGTTGTGAAAGCCGTGACTCCAGAAGAATTTGCTCAATGGGTTTCTAAGCAAACTGCAGCTGAAGATAGGTATGCAAAAGATCAAAAAGAGGTAGCAGTACAAAAAGATAAAACTCGTGCAGAATTGATGGCCTTAGGTAAACAACAGTACGAACAAATTTGCGCGGCTTGTCATAAAGCAGATGGTACAGGTTTAGTCCCTATGTATCCTGCACTCAAAGGGAGTTCAATTGCAGTGGGCAAACCCATTTCTCGTCATATTGATCTTATCCTCAATGGTATACCAGGCTCTGCGATGCAGCCTTATAAATCGCAATTGTCGGATGAAGAAATTGCCGCGATTGTTACTTATGAGCGTAATTCCTGGGGCAATGATACTAATGATCTGATTCAACCCGCAGATGTTGCTGCACTGCGACATGGTACAACTAAACAACCTACCATGGTTAATAAAGCCAAAGCTGGAGGTTTGCAATGAAACATGCAATAGCACAAGATTATCATGATGATCATGACCATGATCATGGTCCAGAACAAGGAAAAGGTTTAATCGGTTATATTAAACGTTGGTTATTTACAACGAACCACAAAGATATTGGTACTTTGTATTTGTGGTTAGCGATGTTCAGCTTTTTCCTTGCTGGAGGAATGGCCTTAGTTATTCGTGCTGAATTATTTCAACCTGGTCATCGTTTTGTTGATCCCAACTTTTTTAATCAGATGACCACCTTGCATGGTTTAATCATGCTTTTCGGGGTAGTCATGCCTGCATTTACGGGAATGGCCAACTGGCAAATTCCTATGATGATAGGCGCTCCGGATATGGCCTTGCCACGTTTGAATAACTGGAGCTTCTGGATCTTACCTTTTGCATTTAGTTTGCTGTTATCCACCATGTTTCATGCTGGTGGTGGTCCGAATTTTGGTTGGACCATGTACGCGCCTTTGTCCACGAAGTTCGCGCCACCCAGTACAGACTTCATGATTTTTTCCATTCACATGATGGGGTTATCTTCCATTATGGGTTCTATTAATATCATTGCCACCATTCTAAATCTGCGTGCTCCTGGCATGACATTGATGAAAATGCCCATGTTCGTCTGGACTTGGTTTATTACAGCATTTTTGCTTATTGCCATTATGCCGGTATTAGCAGGTGCGGTAACCATGATGCTTGCTGATCGACATTTCGGTACCAGCTTTTTTAATGCTGCTGGCGGTGGTGATCCTATTTTATTCCAACATATCTTTTGGTTTTTCGGTCATCCAGAAGTGTATGTCTTAATTCTGCCTGCATTTGGCGTGATCTCGGAAATTATACCTACCTTCAGCCGTAAACCTTTATTCGGCTATCATTTCATGGTTTATGCGACAGTGAGTATTGCATTATTATCTTTCATCGTTTGGGTGCATCACATGTTTACTACTGGGGTCCCTTTGGGAGCTGAGTTGTTTTTCATGTATACGACGATGCTGATTGCTGTACCGACAGGAATTAAAGTATTTAACTGGGTAAGTACGATGTTCAAAGGATCAATGACTTTTGAAACGCCTATGCTTTTTGCTTTGGCCTTCGTATTTTTATTTACCATAGGTGGTTTCACTGGTTTGATGTTGGCTTTAGTCCCTGCTGACTTCCAATATCAAGATAGTTATTTCGTAGTTGCACATTTCCATTACGTTTTAGTCCCGGGCGCAATTTTCTCGCTAATGGCTGCGGTCTATTATTGGTTACCCAAATGGACTGGACATATGTATAACGAGAATTTAGGTAAATGGCATTTCTGGTTATCAGTGATTTCAGTGAATCTTACCTTCTTCCCTATGCATTTCTTAGGACTTGCAGGGATGCCTAGAAGAATTCCAGATTATGCATTACAGTTTACTAATTTTAATGCTATTGCAACGATTGGTGCTTTCATTTTCGGATTTTCACAATTATTATTTTTATTTAATGTGATTGGCACTATCCGTAAACGCGGTACTAATAAAGATGTGGCTACTGATCGTGTTTGGGAAGGCTCACATGGTTTGGAATGGACCTTACCCTCACCTCCGCCTTATCACACCTTCACAGTCCCACCTGAGATTCATTAGGGGGTAGGGTGAATGAGTGGTGAAAGAAAGCACTTAAAGCTAGTAACTATTTTAACAATGGTAGTGTTAGGCATGTTTGGTTTCGGTTTTGCCTTGGTGCCTATCTATAATAGCTTATGCCAGACTTTAGGAATTAACGGAAAAATTCGTAATGAGGCAGTGGCCTACGACGCACACAAGATCAAAGTGCTTAAAGACAGAGAGGTCTTGGTTGAATTTGTGGCAACCAACAATGGCGGTGTTCCTTGGGAGTTCTATCCTAAGACAGCCAAAATTAAAGTACATCCAGGTGAAATTGTGAGGTTGGCATTTTATGCCGAAAATAAAACGAATCACAGTATGACCGTTCAAGCTATACCTAGCGTGACTCCGGGTATAGCGGCAAAATATTTGAAAAAAACCGAGTGTTTTTGCTTTACCCAGCAAACATTAAACGGACATGAGGCAATGAATATGCCTTTGTTATTTCATTTGGATCCTGACTTACCGGAACAAGTGAACACAGTCACATTGTCGTATACCCTTTTTGATGTATCAGATAGGGTTTAAACATTTGTAATGCATTATTGACACAGGAGATTAAAATACAATGGGAGCTCATGGTACTTATTATGTTCCTAAGCCCAGTCATTGGCCTTTAGTGGGGTCAATAGGCTTGACTACTATGCTTGTAGGCGCAGCGTCATGGATGCATGTGGATTGGTATGGTCCTTATGTATTTTGCTTAGGTTTAGCTATTCTTATCTTTATGATGTTTGGCTGGTTTGGTCAAGTCATTTATGAAAGCAACAAAGGTCTTTACGACATGCAAGTCGATAGATCATTTCGTTGGGGGATGTGCTGGTTTATTTTTTCTGAGGTTTGCTTTTTCGGCGCTTTCTTTGGTGCTTTATTCTTCGCTAGGTTTTGGTCAGTTCCTTTATTGGGCGGAGAAATGCATCCCATGACTCACTGGACCTTATGGTCAGATTTCCAAGCCACTTGGCCTTTGTTAAACAATCCCAATAATCAGATTTTCGCAGGAGCACACGAATCTATGGGTGCGTGGGGTTTAGCAGCCATCAACACGCTGATCTTATTGACCTCGGGAGTTACGATTACTTGGGCCCATTGGGCTTTAAAACTGTATAAACGTAATCAGTTATTAATAGGCATGTCACTGACCATAGCTTTAGGTATCTTGTTCCTTATGTTACAAGCTTATGAGTATCATGAAGCATATACGGAGATGAATTTAACTCTCGCTTCTGGTATTTATGGAACGACCTTTTTCATGTTAACGGGTTTCCATGGTTTGCACGTGACTTTAGGAACTATCATGTTGATAGTGATCTTAATTCGTTGCAAACGCGGTCACTTTACTCCAGAGCGCCATTTCGCTTTTGAAGGTGTTGCTTGGTATTGGCACTTTGTGGACGTGGTTTGGTTATTTTTGTTCGTGTTTGTTTACTGGTTATAACAAAGAAGAAAGCTTGAGTTTGCTTGCGAATTCAAGCTCTATTTACAAGCTGGTATCGATTAATAAGCCGGGTTGAAACTGAATTTCTTCGATATTTAACTTATAAATAAAATGGTCGACGTTAAATTTAACCTCGTAAATTAAGCCTTTGCCTCGAAAGAACTTTGCAACAAAAAACACAGAGGTTTCTTTATCTAGGTATTCCCGACAACTCAACTCTAATTCCGCATGAGAAAGGCTCACCATTTGGCAGTCATATTTATCTGAGCCAATTTTAATCACTATAGCGACCGGTTTAACAGGTTCAATTAGCACAAAATACTCCAAATGGTTATTTTTCCTAAGCCTCTGAAACTATTAATAATTATAAAATAATCAAAATGATTTTATTATATACATATTATAATTTTAGCTCAAAAAGCGAAAGTAAGGGAGAAATCAAGGTAAATCAGGAGGTTTGGAAGAAAGTATTTAAATATCAGAAGGGTTGTATATCGATGTAGCCTGTATT
>SCSO01000391.1 GCA_004297865.1 Legionella sp. | reverse complement strand
GGACAAACTTGTTGGCAACCACTTTTTTGGATTTGGCGTTCTGGAAGGCCATGATAACTGAAAATCAGATGCTGTTGATCACGCAAATGTTCACGAATAACTTGTGCTTGCGCTTTGATAAACGCGGGGTGTTGATAGAATTCCCGGATAATATGCAAAGTAGGTATTATTTCTGCTTTTGCAACAATGCGCAGCACTTCTTCAATAGCTGAGCCTGTAGCGGCAGAAGAATATTGCGGATATAAAGGTAAAACCGTGAGTGAAGAACAGGTTTTTAAACTCTCTAAAGCGGTTGCAATAGATGGTGAGCCATAGCGCATGCCTAAGGCTACTTGGACTTCTCCACCCAGTTGTCTTTGCAGCTCTTGAGTTAAATTTTGGCTGTTGAAGAGCAATGGAGATCCTTGCGGAGTCCATATTTGTTGGTAGGCTTTAGCAGATTTTTTAGTACGAAAAGGCAGAATAAAAGCATGCACGAGTAAATAACGAACCAAAGCAGGTAAATCAATAACCCGCGGATCGCTAAGAAACTCACGTAAATACTTCCTCACAGCCCCTTTAGAGCTGCTGTCTGGCGTACCTAGATTAATCAATAATAAACCACGTTGCATCAGCCCATTCCAACTGCAATAAAAGTTGGTAATGATACTACAAACTGGCTGTTACAGCAGCAATTATTACGATGCCGTGCTATACCCTGCGCGCATGAATTGATAGGCAATTGCTTATCCTTCAGGCAAGGCATAGCCAGTACATCTTAAGATTAAGCTATTTCTTCTACAGTACTTTCTGCAGTAGCGACTACGTTAGAGGCATGCAATCCTCTATCACCGTTCACTACATCATATGTAACTGTTTGCCCTGGAACTAAAGTTTTGTAACCTGTTCCATGTATGGCGGAAAAATGAACAAATATGTCCTCACCACCACCTTCTGGAACAATAAAACCCCAACCTTTGGCGTTATTAAACCATTTGACTTCGCCTGTAGCCATGACTCCTCCTTGTTGCTAAAGCTTATCAATCGTCAACCTTCATTACTGTCGGAAGATCAATTGCATTCGTCCCTAAATGACAATTGTTATTACCTATTTTTTAACATAGGTGTTTTCAACATAACGCAAAATAGGTTCATTACTCAATAGTTTTATTAAAATTTATCCAATTATTTCTCGCTAACCCCTAACTCCTATGTTATAACTGGTTTTTTTCCCGGAGAATTTATGGCGTTTTCCGTAGATCCGCGTATTGAAACCACCTCTTTTTTTCTCCAAGATTGGCCTTTATCTCGAGTTTTTTTAAAAAACGAACAACAATATCCTTGGTTTATCTTAGTTCCACGCACAGAAAAAATTCATGAGATTTTTCAACTAGATAAAGACGAACGTAGTCAATTAATGGAAGAGATTCACCACTTGTCTTTATTAGTACAGAATTTCTTTAAACCCGATAAGCTGAACATAGGTGCTTTAGGGAACATCGTTGAGCAATTGCATATCCATGTTGTGGCACGACGTCAACAGGATAGCTTATGGCCACAAGGCATTTGGCAGGCGGCGCAATCTAACATCCCTTACACTGAAGATTATCTTGAGCACTTTCTTCCAGCGATGAAGGCATTGGTGAGTGGCAAATTAAAAAATGAATAAATTTAATAATTCCTTAAGCTATTTGTGTTAAATTTATAACAATAGTCTTCATTTGTGGGGTGGAAATGCTTATCAACAGTACAGGTAAAATGTTGGCAAGTATGGCTGGTAAGTCAAAAACCAAGCCTGATTCCGCTGATCATCCTGAATCACCTAATAACAATTATCAAACCACGCCTCAATTAACTCCGGGATCAGAAATGGAAAATGTTCTGAACAATATCCTTGGAGCAGATGCTGCTAAGAAAAACAGTCCTATGGATAAGTAATTATTTTTTGGCTTTACAGTCCTGTCTACAAAACTTATACTTTTTAATATCAATGATTAGGCTGAGATCGAATTATGGCTAATAATTTTGCTGCAACCGCCCATTGGCGTGATTCGGCTCGTAGCGCTCGCTTTTTCATGGTTGACGCGCGTGCAGCCTTCCCCATTTTTTTCTTTTTAATGCACATTCGCATCTGGACAGCCGTTATTGTCTTAGTTTCAGCGGTTTTTTTTGGAATTATTGAACATTATGGCTTTACTGTTCCTGTTTTTTTACGATGGATAAGAAGCTTCTTAGCTGGTCCTGTAAAATCCTCACAGCCTTGGTGGAAATAAATGGAAAAAGACATTAGTAAATGTTTAGCGATCATTGCAACGAATTTAAATGCGAAATTTTACCTAAATGATCGTTTTGTCAGTTACGAAGAGGTTTTTTCTATAACCGGTCTGCTTCCGGCGCTTTCTAAGAGAGCAGATCAATTATGTTCGCTGTGCTTAGGTTATGGCTTGGGGGCTAGTTATGAAGAAGCTGAAGGGGCTTTATTAGGTACTCGAGTAGTATTTGACGAAGTGACTCCTAATGTTTTACGTTTACTCTGCATAACCGACGTATTAAATGAGTTAATTCAAGGTGGTCCAAACCGCGATTATACTCCTTTAGACGAGTTAATGTACGATTGATGGTCTTTTTACAATAAATTGTAAAGAAATCGAAAGAACTAAGAAAACGACTACGAATAGTCATTTATTTTGGTACACTAAATTCAGAAGTTATGTTTTAGGGGTTGTAAAATGGCAAGTCTTACAGGGGTTTCAAGCAGTTTTGTCATGGAAAATGTACTTCCAGGCTTACAAACAGCATTAAGTAACACAAATAAGGCATGTACTATAAAACCAAATGATCAAGACTTACGCGCTGCGTCCGAGACTTTAAGCGCTTGCATCCGCAATGTTGAATCTATTTTACATGGTCCATCTGAAGAAGAAACCAATAGAAATTCTGTTGGTATAAGCTCTTCTTTTATTTAGATAATCCATAAGAATAATCAATCTACTCTCTACTGCATTGAAAAATAGCTGTTATAATTCATTTAATAATCCCTATAATAGTTGGGAATTCGATCCCATATAAACAATAATGATTTTATGAACGATAAACTCACTGATGAACAAAATGATGCCATACTTAAGACCCTTAATGAGACTATAGATAAAGGGCCTTGGGAGAAGTCTAGTTTTTTAAAAGTTATTGGCAAAAATTTAAGACAAATTCGCGAAGAGTTCATCCGCATGCTCGGTGCGCGTACTTCAGCGCAATTAAAGGCCGAGTCTCATCTAGCTAACCGTGTGGCCTTACGTAGTGGGCAACAAGAGGTTTATGTTTCTTTATATTCAGCAGATGGCAGTAATTTGCAATCTTGGGAAAGAATTGTAGCTAATTTACCAAGACAAATGATTTCTCGCCCCATTTATGCCGATGAAGAACATATAAAAGAAATATTAAAAATTAAAGAAAATAAAATAAATGAAGCTTATGTGGCTATTTACATCAATCAGCTCGATATCTTACCTTTATCCGCAGAAAAATCCTCCTTTGATAAATTAGGCAGAGCTCTCCTGAGTTTAAAGGATAAAACGCTTAATTTAGAGAATATTAGTCGTTTTGTGCACCAAACAGGGGTCTATCGTTATGAACGAGGACATCTCATTAAAACCTTAACCTCTAATGAACCTAGATAAGATTAATACATCCTTATAGAAAAATATCGCAAATTTGTCTCAGTGCGGTATATACTTTAAATAAGCTCCTTAAAATTTTGTATTCATGGCCCAACAACAGCAACAACCTGGAAACTCAGATAATTCAATGGCCCCGGTGTGGATCACGGTGCTTTTATTTATTACTGTGTTTTTTATTTGGAAGTTTGCTCATGAGTACATTGTTGCCGTAGTGTTTAAAATCAATATCTTGCAGGCCAAATTAGTCAATATTTTTATGCATAATCAAGATTTGGCAAATCAAATTTATATTATGCAGACGGTCGATCCTAAATCGATCGATTGGGATAATTTAGTCATGCTGACTACAAATGTAGGGGATTATTTACGTTATCCGGTGGTGGTTGTTTTAGTGATATTGGGTTTAATTCTCTATACCTCTAATATCACCCTAAAATTTCGTAGATCGCATAATATGAAGACACTAAGAGCACAAGAGCAATTTAATTGGCCAGCTATAATGCCCATCATCAAAGAAGACTTAGTCAGTCAGGACATTAATACGGGGCCTTGGGCTATGGCTCTAACGCCAATGGAATTTGCCCGCAAACATAACCTACTTCGAAAAGATGACGCGCTGCTTGATAATCCTATGCCTAATATGGAAATGACCGCAGGCATTCGCCGTGGTGATGCAAAACGCGTTTTTACCATGCAATTAGGACCTTATTGGGATGGTTTTGATAAACTTACCCCTCCTGCAGCTGCCTTAGCCGCGGTGTTTATAGCACGTATACATCGCGATAGAGATAATGCTAACCTCATTTTACATACTTTAGATAAAGGGTTTATAGCAGGTAAACTTAATTACTCAATAGCTAAACCCATTTTGAAAAAATACGAAAACACCGAAATTGTACAAGAGATTGTTCAGAAACATGCTTATATGCTTACAGTGTTAGCTTCTTTGCTAGAGGCGGCAAGAGATGATGGAGTGGTTCCTAGTTCCGAATTTTTGTGGTTAAAACCTGTGGACAGACGATTATGGTATATGCTTAATTGTATAGGCAGGCAAACTCCTTATTCAGAGGTCGCTGGGCCTTTTGCACATTGGCGAGCAGAGAAAGAAATGGGACGTGGATCTTTAGTACCTATGATTGATGAGGCAATTAAAGCATTGGAAATCGCAGTGAAAGAAATTAAATTGACACCTCGTCAAATGGCGGAGCTACAGCCATGATGAGAGGTATTGATTCAAGACATGAGATAGACCCAACCCAGCTTCTGCGGGATACGCGAACCTTTGGGCAAAGAATAGGCGATTTTTTCTCTGATCCCACGAATATCTCGATTATGTTATTCATGTTAGCGGTTTCAGCTTATTACGTTTCTGCAGCTGCCACTTTAATCATGCTCATTGGGCTGTTCTTTTTTCTCTTCACTTATACACGTAAACAGAAACTTCCCTTTAGATTACCGCAAATTGCGCGAGTAAAAGATTATAATGATATCAAACCGGGGCTAAACAAACCGAATATTGCTCGTGGAATTGCTTTCTTTGGTAATGATCGTAAAACGGGTGAAGAGCTTTGGTTTACGAATGATGATATGCGTACCCATGCACTGATTTTTGGTTCTACTGGTAGCGGTAAAACAGAAGCACTGGTTTCGTTGGCCTATAATGCGTTGGTTCAAGGTAGCGGTTTCATTTATGTAGACGGAAAAGGCGATAACGCTTTATATGCCAAAATCTTTTCCCTTGTACGCAGCATGGGGCGTGAAGACGATTTATTATTAATTAATTTCATGACCGGTGCACGCGATATCGTGGGCCCACAAGAAAAACGTCTTTCTAATACTTTAAATCCCTTCTGCCAGGGCTCTTCCAGTATGTTAACTCAATTGGTAGTGAGCTTGATGGGAAGTTCCAGTCAATCTTCCGATGGAGACATGTGGAAAGGTCGTGCAATTGCCTTCGTGGAAGCCTTAATGCGTTTATTGGTTTACATGCGTGATGAAGGGGCAATCTTACTTGATGCCAATAGTATTCGAAATTATTTTGATTTGCAGCGTTTAGAATCAATAGTTATCGATAAAGTGTTCCCACGTGATGAACAGGAAAGCATCAATATTGAAAACATTCCCAAATTAGTTACGGATCCTTTGCGTAATTATTTACAAACTTTACCGGGCTACAATAAAGAGAAAAAAGGTAAACAAGTTTCGCAGGTACTCGAACAACATGGTTTCATTACCATGCAGCTTGTTCGCAGCTTCTCCTCTTTAGCAGATACTTAT
>SCSO01000036.1 GCA_004297865.1 Legionella sp. | reverse complement strand
CCTAACCCAGCTGTAAATCCCACCTTCTTCATCGGCCCAGGTGGCTGATAATTCTGCGGCAATGAGGGCAACAGGGATTAAAAAAACAATAGCTGAGAAGATGAAAAAGAAAATAATAGTCGAACCAAACAAGGCCGCCCCGGGTAAATTACGAATACTGTCAATCGCTCCAGTAATGAGTAGGACTAGGGCAAAAACCGATATTTTCTCTGACGACCAATTCTTCATGCGCTTTGATTATACTTTGAGCAGTAAATAAAATTCATTGTGCATATTTTTTAAAAAAATTGCAAATTGTTTTTTATTCCATGTAAAAAGCAACGACATGTTTTTGGCGTCAAATTTTTGTAATGAAATCAAAGGGCTGGCGTTTATAACGGTGTAGCCGGAGACGAAGAGAGCGTAGCCTGTATTAGACGAAGTCGTAATACAGGAACAAGTACGGCTTGTTCGTGCCCCAATAAAAATATTGAGCGAAGACGAAATGGTTATGTTGGGTCTCGACCCAACCTACTTTTTTCGTGCCCGTCTTTGATTATTGCACAATATAAAAAAACGGGCACGCTCACGAAAACCCGCTTAATTATTCTTATACCCATCTTTACAAGAAGGCGAGGGGAGAACCCCTTGTTTCTTCTCCCACTCCTCAGGGGTATACAAATGCAGGCTTAAAGCGTGCATGCCCTGATCAAATTCAGCTTGCAATAATTGATTCACCAAACGATGACGGGCAATACGGCTTAAATCCTTAAAAGTAATTGAACTCAGCACAACCTTAAAATGAGTTTCAGCATCTTTAGGTACATGATGATTTCTAGACTCATCTTCTACCGACAAATAATTCGGTTCTAGGTTTTGCTTTAATTGAACTTCAATTCTTTCTTTTCGCGACATAGTAGGACCCAATTGACTGAATCCAAGCATTGTACTCATTTAAAACAGTGCTGTCACATGTATATACTGAGTTTGTCATAATGTGCCCAAAATTGTCAGCTTAATCCATTTGTTAACCGATTTTTGGATGTTTTTACTGATAGAGAAAGCGAGTATTAAAAAAAACTTACAATAAATAAACAAAGTTTTTACAAAAAGTACTCATTTCCCCCCTAAGACTAACTTTATAAGCGCATTTTTATTTCTTGGCATCCCCTTTGCATGGATCATTGTGAAATCTAAAACTTTGGAGATGGTCATGAGACAAAAGGGTTTTACACTAATTGAATTGATGATAGTAGTAGCTATCGTAGGTATTCTTGCCGCCATTGCCATTCCTGCGTACCAAGATTACACCATTAGAGCACGTGTTACTGAAGGCTTAAGTTTGGCTTCATCAGCAAAACTCGCTGTCTCAGAAACAACTTTAGCCAACAATGCCTTACCAGCTACTCAAGCTGCAACTGGTTATACTTCACCAGCTGCTACAACTAACGTTACCTCTATTGCCATAGGTGCTAACGGTGTTATCACTGTAACTTATACTGCAGCTGCAGGCGGTGGTACCATCATTATGACTCCTACATTGACAGCTAACGGGGATTTAACTTGGGTTTGTACAGGTGGTACTTTACTCGCTAAATATCGTCCTGCTGCATGTAGACCATAATAGAAACCGCCGAAAGGCGGTTTTTTTTTGCCTAAAGAAAACAAAGGGTCGTGTCGTAATGTGACAGATTTGGGCAATGTTTACTCGGAGTTGTATGGAAGATAGGTAAATTAGGTTTTATGAAAAAATTGAACTATACTTTATTATTTGAAAGTAAAGATAATTTCTTTTTTTATTCTGCACTTAAGTCGCCTTATCCAGCTGGCATGACTATTGCAAGATATTAAATACCTCTAAAGTTTTTTAAAGTAGAGAATATATTATGAGACAGAAAGGTTTTACTCTTATAGAGCTAATGATAGTGGTTGCAATAGTGGGAATTCTCGCGGCTATTGCTATTCCAGCTTATCAGGATTATACCATTAGGGCTCGAGTCACCGAAGGTTTAAGCCTAGCGTCTTCTGCTAAACTGGCTGTAGCGGAAACAGCTATCTCCAATAACGCTTTACCTGCAACCCAAGCTGCTACAGGTTATACCTCTCCCGCAGCTACACCCAATGTGACCTCAGTTGTCATAGGTGCTAACGGGGTAATAACGGTAACTTATACGGCAGCTGCAGGTGGTGGTACCATCATAATGACTCCTACTTTACAAGCCAGTGGCGTGATCACTTGGGTTTGTACCGGTGGCACTTTACTAGCTAAATACCGTCCAGCAAGTTGCAGACCTTAATTTTAAGTAAAAACCAAAAACCGCCTTAAGGCGGTTTTTTTATTATATAAACCTGAAAAGATTCAAGTCGTTGCGTTTCGCTGCAATTACCCCTTTCATTGTTTCCAGTATGTCAAATTAAAATCTTATTGATTTAAATTAATCAAATATGGTAATATTGCGACCAATTTGAGGTCAAACCTTTCGTGGGGTACTAAATGCTAGGTATGCAAGAATTAGAGAATTTAAAAAGAGAATCAGCAAATAAAAGTCTTGCTGAGCTCCATCAACGTTTAATTGATGAACAAAATAGTTATAAAAACATTCAAGAAGCGGCCATAAGATTTCAACAAGACTATGATGATCATTTAAAACAGTGTGAAACAATTGAAAAAGATATTAGCTTATTAATAATCCAAAAATCGGATATTGAATCTCAACCAACGTCAACACATTGGCTTTATGGCTTTAGTCTATCAG
>SCSO01000390.1 GCA_004297865.1 Legionella sp. | reverse complement strand
TTACTGCCTGACGTTTAGCCGCTTGGCCTACCAAGACCTCATTATCATCGGTATAAGCCACAATAGAAGGAGTAGTACGCAAACCTTCACTGTTTTCGATAACTTTAGGGGTATTACCTTCCATTACGGCAACACAAGAGTTGGTAGTACCTAAGTCGATTCCTATAATTTTAGCCATTCTTACGTGCTCCAAATTAAGTTTGTTCTAATGCATCATGTCTATATGGGGTGTCTCTATGGGATTTCAAGCCATATTTCACTATTTATTTCTTTGATACGATAACGCGTGCGGGGCGAATCAAGCGGTCGCTGAGCTTGTAACCCTTCTGGAAGACCGCCAATACTGTATTTGCGGGCGAATCCGGGGCATCTTGCATAGTCATCGCTTCATGTTCTTGCGGGTCAAAAGTAGCGCCCAGAGGGTCAATTTGTTGAACCTCAAATTTTTGCAAGACATCCAGAAAGAGTTTCATAGTTAGCTCTAAACCCTCTTTCATCGCAGGATCATTACTGGCCATTTGCAAGGCTTGCTCTAAACTATCCATGACAGGTAATAAGGACGTAATGAGTTTCTCTATGCCATAACGATGTGCATTAGACACTTCACGTTCCGCACGACGGCGAACATTATCTAATTCCGCGATAGCTCGGACCGATTTTTCCCAATTTTCATGGGCTGTTTGTTCAGTGAGGGTCAATTTTTCTTCTAAAGCGGCATAACTCAAATGATCCAGGGCAGCTTCAGGATGTGCTTCTTCTAAATCCTCTTCGTCATCAAAAGATTCTTCAGCTAAGCTCTCTTCTTCAAGCTCATGTTCATCTTTTATTTTGCCCCAATCTTTATTATTGTGTTTAGTCATTCAATCACTCCTTTTAACTTGAATTTCTAAATGGGGATGGAGGATTTAAATTTCAAGGTTTAAATTGAAAAAAATGATCCTTTGTCTCATACTTAGACAAATAAAAATCAATAGGTTTTCTATGAAAAAATGGTCGCCAGACTCTTGGCAGCAATATTCCTATCTTCAAGCAGCTACTTATAACGATCAAGAGCAGTTGCAAAAGGTAGTTGCACAATTGAATGTTTTACCACCTTTAGTCACAAGTGGTGAAATAAAAAATCTTAAAAAAGCCATTGCTTTAGCGGGCCGAGGCGAAGCTTTTATTCTGCAAGGCGGGGATTGTGCGGAATCCTTCAATGATTGCCGCTCGGATATTATTAGTAATAAGTTAAAAATCATCCTTCAAATGAGCTTAGTGCTTTTGCACGGTTTGCATAAACCGATTATCCGGGTGGGACGTATTGCTGGGCAATATGCCAAACCCCGTTCTTCGGACTTTGAAACCATAGATGGGGTGACTTTACCTAGTTATCGTGGGGATATTGTCAACTCGCCAGAGTTTACCCAAACGGCTCGAGAGCCAAATCCCAAGCTGTTATTACAAGCTTATAGCTGTGCTGCGATGACCTTAAACTTTATTCGCGCCTTATTGGATGGGGGTTTTGCTGACTTAAATCACCCACAACTCTGGGATTTACGCTTTGTGGAGCATTCTAAGCAAAAAGATGAATATCAAGCTATTGTAAAGTCTATCGCTGATGCTTTGGATTTCTTGGAAGTGATTGATGGTACTCGTTCGAGTAATTTAAATAAGGTCGATTTTTATACATCGCATGAGGCCTTACATTTGCATTATGAACAAGCTTTAACCAGGAAATTAAAGGATGGCAACTGGTATAACCTGTCCACCCATCTTCCTTGGATTGGGATGCGTACCGCACAAGCGGACAGCGCTCATTTGGAGTTTTTACGCGGGGTCCAAAATCCCATTGGGATAAAAATTGGTCCGACCGCTTCTCCTGAATGGCTGGCTGAGATTTTGGAGATCGCTAACCCCAATAAAGAAGAAGGACGTCTCGTGTTGTTTACTCGTCTGGGAGCCAAACACATTGATGAATTATTACCTCCTTTGATTGAGGCAGTGCAAAGAACTAAGTGTCCCGTCACTTGGTCTTGTGATCCTATGCATGGTAATACCGAAACCACAGCCAATGGGATAAAAACCCGGCATTTTGATAATATTCTCTTTGAATTAAAAC
>SCSO01000551.1 GCA_004297865.1 Legionella sp. | reverse complement strand
ATTATCCTAAAAAACGCAGTTGAATCTACTACGAGTGGCTACTGCACTGATTCTCTAAGAGATTTTGATGATTTTTTACTTCACCGTATGGGTGATACGTATATGGACTCATCCGTTTTTGCAAGTAAAAAGCCTGTGAAAAGTGAAGTATTTGCATACGTATATCCGACTATTAATAAGTGACTTAATTTTATCACTTGAGCCTTGATGATATTCGCACTCTGTCTCCTTTATCGCCTTCACGAGCAATGATGCTCAGCGTATCAGCAGGTATTTACAGAGTAGGTTTTACCCTTTTCACATCAGCTATTATTTGCAAAAGTGGGGTAAGTCTTTTTTCTCCGAAGTTAATTCACATTGTAAACCTGATTTTTTTGTAGTCAGTGTGTTTTACTGACTACAAAAAAGGCAGGCGCAGCGCAAAGCGATGCAAAGAGCTCATGATTCAATGCCCTATTAAGCACAGAGCTTTAAATGGTCAACATATTTGTCGCCATAAGCCATAATTGCCCACATATGGCGTGCATTTTTATTTGCCACCGCAACAGCTGCTTTATTATACCCTCGTTCCTTATGTACACGCTGTACCCAACAACTCAAATAATCTGTTTTTTTACCCGCATGCTTCACCACGGAGCGGCCACCATGCACCAATAAGCTTCGGATATACCGGTCGCCTCGCTTACTAATCGACATTAAGCAATGTTTCCCTCCGCTAGAATGCTCTTTGGGAACTAATCCTAAAAAGGCAGCAAAATGGCGGCCATTTTTAAAATTTGTCGGGCTGCCCATAGTGGCATACACAATACTTGCTATCATTGGACCAACACCCGATAGGCGCATTAAACGCTCACACATAGCATTTTGCTTACAAAATTGTTCTATTTTTTGTGTATAACGCTCTATCTCTTCATCCAGAACCAATAATTTCTTATGGCAATTGGATAATATTTCCCTCATCTGCGTGGTTAATTCATTTTCTGCGTCCTCTAACAATAGAGGTACCTGTTTTCTTAGTTGAGATAATCCA
>SCSO01000389.1 GCA_004297865.1 Legionella sp. | reverse complement strand
GGTTTAGCTAAGGCTTTGTGAAAAAAACGAAACATGAGCAGTTCCTTTGAAAAACATTACTGATTGATGATTATACCTCTTTTTTGTACAAAATTAAATCTTTTTCTGAGGAGGAAAATTCCCACATTCGTAGCCTGTATTAGTAATACCCCACGTGCCGTGGCTTATGCACGGGACGTAGGGAAAGGATAACTCCAATGTTATTTAGGTTGGATACTCTTAGGAACCACATTTTTCAAAGGTTCATTGCCTAAGGTTTCTCCGACTCCAGATACTATGGAGAAGATGAGCCCGGTTAATCCCATTCTTAAAGGCATTTGTTTTGCTGCATTTTTAAAGAATGAGCAGGTTACTTGTTTAGGGTTAGCCCTTAACGTTTGAGTCATCTCTTTGGCCACGGAGATCGTGCCTTTGTTTATTAACTTACCATTTTCTACACGTGCTTGGACTAAGGTATAATCCTTAAACACCGTGAAAGGGTAAGCGCAAAACGCTGCAGTCATTCCACTAATTGCTCCTGCCGCAAAATGCTTGGTTTTATTGTTCTTAATAGGCAAGCGATTAGATACTTCTTGCTCAACTACGCATAAACAGCTGAAGTTAACCATGCCTGCCGCAAAACGTGGAGCAAAACCACCAGTCATTAACTGGGAAGCGTTATTCAACGTGCGCCATTTAAATTGCGCAGGTAATAGACCAGGAACCTTTTTCAATGAAGATAAAGACTCTGGTATTTGGGTTACTGCAATGTCCCCTAGCGTTGCGCAGACCACATAACCTACTTGTGCTTCAGGGACGCTTTTTTTGATCTTGCTTCCTGAATTTTGCGCATCAGCAACCTCGTCAATAGGACGATTGTTCTTTGCGGTCGTTACATACACCGTTCTAGCCGCAGAACCAGACAAAGAAGCAGTGGTTCCTGCATACAAAACTCTGGCTACCCCTAAAACCCCCCCATTATAAGAAGGCATTAATGCCCCATTTTTGGTAAGACTAAGAAGAACAGTTTTAACAGGATTTTGCACAGCAACAATGCTCGCACTAGTCGCTGCTGCAACTGTCGTAAAATTAGCTGCGTTCCATACCATTTTGTGCACTTCATTCCATGAAGGTAAACTTAGCTGTCTGCCATTTTTATTGGTAGCAACTTCAGGGATATGATTTTCATTTTTCTCTTTCATGATAGTGCCTTTCGGTTTGTTACTTAACTCACCTCCAGGTTAAAACTATTAGATTAAACAATTATTAACAAAATGCTCATATTCAGACGGATTGGGTAAAGATAAAGCAAAGCTTTTGTTAAGAAAGCGTATGGGGGATTTTTTAGATAAATAATTGATCTTTATGTGCTTTTTTTATACTACAATAAAAGAGGCTCCCTTCGCCCCGCGAGGGGCGTTGTTGAATAAATAGGTTTGTCATTCCCGCGAAGGCGGGAATCTATCCATAAATAAAGCACAGTGCTTAACTTGTGGATGGATCCCCGCCTTCGCGGGGATGACATGCAATCAAAATTGCCTAATAAAAAAGCAATTCTTTATTTACTCAACAACGCCCCCGCGAGGGGAGAAGGGAGTTACTATCTTTGCGTAATCACTTGCTGAGAGATTAATTTAGGCTTAGTTTGTGCGTGCGCATCTGCCAGTAATTCGGCTTTAGATAATTGTAAAAACTCCATAGGCACAACCTCGCCAGTTTCTACGCTATGAGCATAAGTAGGACTTATATCAATTAATTGTTGATGAAACTCGCTTAATAAATTCGGTGGTAAGACAAAGAGATCATCCACCACCAAAATAATACGATTACCTAAACTATTACGAGCAAAATACCAATGAGGTTCCATTTTGAAATTCAAGGTATGCAACATTTCTTGTAATTCTTGCCCCGTAACCGCACAACTCTCTAATTTTAATAATTGGGTTTTGTAACAGAACTCCAATTGCGGTGCACAATTCAAAAAGCCAGTACACATTACAATGTCACGTAACCGGTAACGAACGAACCCCATAGCAGTGGTTAAAAAAACCTCGTATTTTTTCCCCACATCCAATTCCCAAGATTGGATTAAATTGCCCTTTTGAATATCCTGCCCTTCTTCAATAAATTCCACAATATGCGCGCCTGGATGCAAAACGCCCCCCAGGGTCCCGGTTTCCAAAGGAACTGTTAACCATCCTTCCGTGGCCGAATAAGTGCCATCCACTAAAGCAATATCCGGTCCCATTAACTGCTGCAATTGTTGTGCAGGAAATTCACAAAGCCCTGAGGTCCAACAGCCGGCAAACTCCAATGAGGGCCAAATACTTTTAAAATTAAATTGCGTAAGCTGCTTAAGATAAGCTTGACGTTTTTTATTAATTTTTAAAGGTGGTAGAAAATCCGGTAAAGCTTTTTCTTCTAAAAGATAAGGCAAAAAATGATTAAACTTTTCCACACATTGATGATAAAAGGCTTCGATGACCATAGGTGTCACCGCAAAAATAGCGCTTAAGTCCGTCGCTAATGCATATACACCTGCCCATTCATTATAAACTTCATGATTAGCAAAAACCTCTGGAGGCATAGCATAAAAGTTACGAATAAAAGCAGGCAAATGCCTATAGTTAAAATTACTGATCCATCCTGAGGGAATCCCTGCTGGGCT
This sequence comes from Legionella sp., assembly GCA_004297865.1. Classification (GTDB taxonomy): domain Bacteria; phylum Pseudomonadota; class Gammaproteobacteria; order Legionellales; family Legionellaceae; genus Legionella. Next base: position 1,807 of record SCSO01000389.1, on the reverse strand, counting down.
AAATTTATTGGCATCTATAGCCACTAAATATAATATTTTCTGCTTAAAAAAACCCGAAAACCTTTGCGTTAAGCTGTAAATATAAGGAGGCATTGTGCGTTGAAATTGTTTTTGAAAGGAAGCCGTTATGGGAAAAAATTTCCTCGCACCTGCTGTACCTGAGGTTTCCGACCAGAAAATTAATTCCTCACCATTAAAAGGTTGAATGCGGCTGTTCTGTGCGGCTAATAACTCAGACTGATAGTCTTCATATTGGGTGATTGCATAATCATCCAATTCCAAACTTTTCATTCTTTTCGGCCAATAAGCAGATCGTTGCATTAAAGGAAGAATTTCTTTTTGCCATAAACGCTCGCGCGCCTCTTGGGGTTGCTCCGTATCTTTAATAAAAGCACGATACTTACCATACATTAGTGTCGCGATTAACATCCTTTTCCAATTCATCGTTCTACTCCGCCAACTTGATAGGCACTACGGAAAACAAACGATTTTGATTACGATAGGTGCATAAATGTTTCGCCATAGTAGTTGCCAAATCATTGTCTATTAATCTGCTGTCATTCAATTTCTTTAAAATAAATTCAATGGCTAAATGTAGCCAATCCAACTGGTTTAATTCATCTGATAACTGGCCTTGGTTGTAATGCCAAAATTGCAGACAGCAGGCTGCTGCAAAAATCCAACAATAGCGTTCAGCCAAATCAAAAGCAACTAAACTCCGTGGGTCGAAACGTTTTTCCTCATGTAAATACAAAACCTGCTGATCTAAAAAGCTGATTTCTTCACGCACTTTTTGAATTAACGAATCAATTAAAGGAGAATTCAGTTGAGCTAGACCTGCAAACACTAAGTCTTCTTCATGAGTAAACAAAACATACTGACCATTTACAAAAGGTGCGCAAGGGGTTTGCAAGTTAAAAATTTCTGCACATTGAGCCGAGCACTCTGCGGTTTTTCTCCCCCGACCTCTGGCTTGCGGTAATAAGTTGCCCGCAATAAAAGATAAATTGACCTGCGTGCTACCATCAAATAAACCAATGACCTGTATGTCTCGTCTGATTTTCTGAAATACAGCCCATTCAGTAGTACGAAGATAGGCACGTGCACCAAGAATCAGTGCGGATTGTTCCACTACCTCTTCCGTCATTTTAGGAATTAGGCTCTTAATGATCGCAGACCATAAACTCATTTGTTCCGGCATAAAAGTACAAGCACGAATCATCGATAAGGCAGTGCAGTCAGCAATTAAAAGTTGCGTGAATTGCTCACCCAAACGTTGTTGTACTACAGGTATCGCAAAGGCAGCCTTGCCATACAACTGACGTTGCAAACTAAAGCTCAAAGCCAAACGTAAAGCTGTATCCGCACCACCTATAGCAATAGAAGCTAATAAAGTACGGGAAATTTGAAACGATTTAGCGGTAAGTTCTAAGCCATGATTTTCCTTACCAATTAAAGCATCTGCGGGAATTTGCGCTTGATCCAGAATAAAACCACTGATATCCAAACCGCGAACTCCAAGCGTAGGTAATTTAGCAGTTGGCGTAAAACTATTTGCTAAGAGTTGTTTATCCAGAAAAAATAACGAACAACCTAAAGGACCGCCCTTTTCATGGCTACGACAGAGCAAAGTGAGTATCTGCGAATAGGTAGCAAAATTCACACACCATTTGCTTCCAGACAATTGCCAACCTTGGGAATTAGGCTGAGCAAATAATTCATTCGCGACTAAATCGCTACCATGCATTTCCTCGGTTAAAGCAAAAGCACCGACATCCCCCTTTCTCATATGTTCTATTAATTTTTT
>SCSO01000388.1 GCA_004297865.1 Legionella sp. | reverse complement strand
AAAACTTTCTCCTTGAACGCTCATATTTGCACAGGGTCTTCTTTGTTCGCCTAATTCATGGAGTTTATAAAGTAACCACGAATTAATGAGTAAGGTTCCCATTAAACCCACACGTGAATCAGTAAGGTATAAAAATGAACTAGCTATATTAATCCCAGCAAATAGGGATAGGGTTTTTGGAACTTCTAATTTCGATGAATTGATTTTTGCCATGAGGCACCTCCTTGAGTTTTTGACAGATTAATTGAAAGATAGTTCTAATTCAATACATGAATCTGTAGGTTGAGCTTGGCAATTATTAATCCGCTTAATTCATGGATAAAAATTGAGCATATACTATACTTTAGTTGTAGATATTCTCATTTTTCCCTTATCTATCAAAAGCCACCAGGAGTGGTTTTTGTATTTGGATTTTAAAAAAGAGGACTTCGATGTTATATAGATTGATGTTAAATTATTTCCGCATTAAGTTAATTCGATATATTATCGCTTTGATTTTAAATAAAAAATCTTCTCCAGGAAAACCTTTAAAACAACTGAATCTCCTAGAGTATGGTTTCCAGTGGGTTAGTGCATATTTCTTAAAACCCAAGAAATCAGTAAGCAAGTAAGAATATAGGTCTTCCAAAACCATAGCATTTAGGTGGCAGTGGTTTTAAAATAGCCATGGATATTTTACCGGAGACCTATAAATGAACGTTTTAGCACCTTACTTACTATTTAATGGCAACTGTCATGAAGCAATGAATTTCTATAAAAGCTGCTTTGGTGGCGAATTACAACTCATGATGAATGCTGATGCACCGGATAATGCTTGTCCAGGTGGCATGAAACTTGATCCCAAGCAAGTAATGCATGCTTGTCTTAGCAAAGACGGATTTTCTTTAATGGCCTCTGATAATCCAATGGCTACACCTAAGGCAGGTGACAACATCTCTTTATGTGTAAACTGTAAAACCACAGAAGAAACAGACACTTTATTTAAAAATCTTAGTGCAGGCGGCACGGTCACTATGCCTCTGGCAAATACTTTTTGGGGTGCTTATTTTGGTACTGTAACTGACAAATATGGCTTTCATTGGATGTTAAATTGTCATCTGGATAATTCATCTGCTGCTTAGTTCTTAATCCTTGCTACTTTTAACCTAAAGTAGCAACTCTTTGTTTTATTAGTCATTTCTCTCTTTATATCCGCATTACTTACTATATTTACTATACTGAATGATAGGACATTAGAGGAGTGTCGGTATGAACAAAGAGCAGAGATCAGCCCAAAACCTATCCAAAGCTAAAAAAGTTAACCTCAATAAAAAGAAAAAAGCCGATAAAGCACTAGATGAAAAATTGAAAGAAACTTTTCCTGCAAGCGATGCAATTACTAAATATTAATTAGGAGAGTTTGTTTGCGATATTCTGTGAAGGCTATGCCATGACTACGATTGGTGAGTGGTGGATGTGGATTATTTTCTTTGCTGTAGTTCTAGGCATGCTTTGTGTTGATCTTTTTTTATTCGGTGGACGTAAAGTACATCGAGTCTCCACAAGAGAAGCGCTTTCATGGACCCTGGTTTGGGTGGTTTTGTCGCTACTCTTTAATTTACTCCTCTGGATTTATCTACGCCAACATCTGGGAATAGAGCTGGCTAACGAAAAAGCGTTGGAATTTTTCACAGGTTATCTTATCGAAAAATCCCTTTCGGTTGATAATATTTTTATTATTTTGTTGGTGTTTAATTATTTTGCTATCCCTCAAGAATATCAACGGCGCGTTTTAATTTATGGTGTGCTTGGAGCCATTGTGATGCGTTTATTGATTATTTTACTGGGCACCTGGATCATTACGCATTTTCATTGGGTGTTTTATCTGTTTGGACTTTTAATCCTAGTGACTGGTTTTAAAATGTTGTTTTTTAAAGATACTAAACCTGAACTAGAGCAAAATTCTTTATTACAATGGATGCGTCATCATTTGCG
>SCSO01000387.1 GCA_004297865.1 Legionella sp. | reverse complement strand
CAATATTTGGTTATCGCGGTCTTCGTTTTGTATCCCCTTCCATAACCTATGTTCTAGTCGTTTCTTGTGGCTTTCGTATAATTCCGGACTATAGTGACTCTGTGCAAGCAGTAAATAAGCTTCTATCTTTTGGAGTAATTCCTTAGTTAATAAAGGACTAGTGCAAAATTTCTCATAAAAGCCTTTAAAATTCTCTAAATTGGAATCAGGTAATTGTTCCATTTTTAATAACAATAACTTATACATCAATTCCTTTGCTTGCGGATAAGGTTTCGTTTGATAATGAAGTAACTCTTCTTGGGTACAGAGTTGTTGAAGCTGCTGTGTAGAATTGACCTTATAATGAGGAAACTCTCGTTGGTATCTATAAAGTAAGTGCATATAAATAGGTATTCTACAAGAGCTTAAACTTCGACTTGATTTGAATAAGGACTCTGCAGTTTGGAATAAAGATTGATATAAATTGAGTGATGTATTTATTTCTTGAATATTACTAACTCGGGCGGTTGCTTCTAGTTGCTTTAAATAGTCATCCCATCCCCATTTCTTAAAAGTGTCTTGAATCAGGGGCGAGCTGAGTTTCAATTTATTAATCAATTCTCGCAACATAGCGAGTATGCTCAGTAATATTTCCACGTCCATAATGACTCGAGGCATTTTTGTTCTGGGTGAGTTATAAAGAAAATCGAGCTCTTCCACTAACTCTTTGCTGTTTCTATCCTCAGTCTCCAATTGATCTATGAGCACATCAAATGTTTGAAAAAAGGCTAGCTGTTCTTTGTAATCATTTAAATCAGGAGGTTCGCTATTTTCATCCAAAAGAGGATTCCATTGTTGTAATGAATGAATCAAGGCTTGAATTTTCTCATTACGTTGCGTCATTCCATCTCGAGGAGCCATTTTAAGAGCCTCTTTTAAATAAACTTTCACACTCTGAACACTTAACAAAAGCTGACTATAATAATCACTTTCATTGACTAAAAAATCTTCTGGAGTGGGGTTCAGTAGCTTAGATTGACTCAGCGTTTGTGCACAAAAAGTCCCTGCTAAGGGAGGGGAATTTAATAGGGCTTTAATCGAGGCTATAGCAGGTTTGTAGTTTGCATAATCTATTCGATATTGATTTATTTTTTGGATATTAACAATGTCTGAAAGCTGGGTTTCTTCTTTAGGTAGATAATGTTGCCCAAATAGTCGGCCAAAAGAGTTTTCCGGTAAACGTTCTATAGTGGTTGTAGCGTTGGGAGTGATCTTAAATAAGAGTCTAGCTATACTTGCCCATCTTAAAGGGTTCTTATTGTTATTGCACTGGAGCCATTGGTTTAAAAGTTCTGGCCCTACCTCTGCGCCTAATTGTACTAAACTTTCCAACTGCGCAGCAGAGTAATCTTCGTTACTCAGTGTAGCAAAGGTAATCACGTACCTTTCAAACTTACATCCTAGCTTAGTCAACTCCTGGAGAACATTTGGATCTAATTCTAAAACTTTAAGACCCAAAGTATCCAAGAAGGCATTTACATTATAAGAGTCAGTTTTAATTCTAGTGAGTAAAGTAGGGGCATGTTTGCTCTTTAATACACTTAATAAAGACTCACTCGTCAGTTTAGACAAGTTTTCATGAGCGGCTATTTTTTCATTTTCTATGTTTTCACGAATTAACCGCTGATTTAACAAATGTTCAAACTCTTTCAGTGCCTCATCGTTAAACATACGTTTTACTATTTCAAGTTCGGTCATTGCATTGATCGCATTAGGAATGGTTTGACGTTCCTCAGCAGTAAGTCCCTTCGTATGTTTTAATAAAGACAAAGGTCTTCGCGAAATGAGCCGTGGTAACTCGAAGGTGGAGGGTAAAGTTTGGATTGATTCATCATCCCATAGTTCCGCCAAAGTCCAGGCTAGGGAATACATATCACTCTCATGACTTTCGTTTAGCTTTTCATTAATCAATAATTGCGGATCAAGATAACCTCCTGTTCCAGCAAGATCGCTTACAGGTTCATTGCTTAGTTTTCCCAAACCATAATCGATGAAATAGACTGAACCATCTTTGCCAACAATGACATTTCCTGGTTTGATATCCCTATGGATGAGGTATCCAGAAGTATTAGAAGTGCTTCGGTAAACATAAATATCACTAATTTGTTGATTAATCGCTTTCAGTAAGGCGCAGCTGATTTTTAATTTATCGGTTACCGACAAATAAGAGGGATCTTTCTTTAACCTTTCCAGGATAGTTTCTAAAGATTGCCCATGGATCCTACGTTCTAATAAGAAAAAGTGTCCTTCATGTTGGTCTGGAGGGAAGTCTAATCCCATGTGTGGTACATATTTGCCAATTTCATATTCTTGATTGTAAGACCATTTTAGATCGTTGTAGCTAGGAGTATTTTCAATATGACAACTAGTTTTTAACACTCTCGCTTTGTTAGGGTCATTTTTAGCTTTAAAAATCCATTCATTGTTTACTTTTTTCCACATACCTAAAACAGGATGCACCGAACCATAATTTCCATGTCCTAATGGATGGGGATCATAAACACAGATGTAGGTGCCCGGGGGTTTTTCTTTCGTAGTTTTTTTGGACTGTCTTTTAGGCTTATGAATACAGGCTAGTGGTAAACTGGAATAATAATTAATACCGTGCCCATCTTTGAGTTCCCCAAAACCCTTTTTAAAATGTGCGGTCTCCAACAGATTAAAAAGCGTAGTGTCACTTTTAGGATTTAATGGATCAATTGTTGGTTTCTTTGGTAAAGTTAGGGTCATAAATGTTCTAGTTGCAAAAAAACCATACTATAGAGATTCAGTTATTGGGTCAACTAGGCCATCAAAGATGGTAGACTAAAGCGCTCCAATCGGGGGTTTGGCTTTGCTGGCCACTATAAAATTGATGAGGATTAATAGTCTTAGGTTGAATGGTTTCTGTGAGCTGTTTTATTTTGTTAATGAACTGAGCCCGATGATTTATTAGGTCATAAGTTTTTAAATTCAAATAATTCCATAACTCGATTTGAAATTGTTTTCTAATCTCTTGGGTGGAATGCGTTGTATTTAGTATAAACCTGTCAATTTGCTGCAATAATTCGGGAAAGATGAGTTGATGTTTTTGAACGCGTTGAAAGAAAGTATCCATTGCAGATAATTGCAATTTATTTCTTTCAATGAGATCGATGAAGGTTTCATACACTGCATCCATGGCTTGGTAATGGGAGCCAAACGCGTTTTTGAAGTCTAATTCCTTTTGCGTTAGTGTGTCGATCTCTTTGAGAAAAGCACGTAATTGATATTGATTTTGTGTCTTAAGGCTAATGATAAATTGGCGGTAAATTTTTAAATTGAAGCTGTATCTTGATATGCAGCGGCTATCTTGAGTGTTTTGCTTTAGCTTATCAATCATGTTGTTAAGTAAGTTAAATTCATTTGCATATTCATTTAAGCGAGCTTGCACATAGGGTAAATCACAAGGCATTAATTTCTCTAAATATTCTTTATAGTTTTCATCCATTAAAATGTTAGAGGGTAGTTTTTTTGCAGCGATGAGTTCGCGGATTTTTTCTATTTGAGTTATTTTAGTTCCTATATTTTTCAAATAGGTTGCTTGCAACAATCCTGCATTACTTTGGTATGATTTATCAATTTCTTGGTAGATGGTTTTAAGATGGCGCGAAGGATCATATTTAACCAATTTCTGATGATAAGAATCAATGTCTTCAATACGCCTGAGTTTCGTTTCTATAAAAGGTAAGCGATTAAAAGCATGTTCCGGGTCTGAAGAATTTTTAATGTCGGTAATTTCTTTTGCAAGTTGGTCTAAGGTTTGTTGTCTTATAGGGCTTCCTTCGAAAATGGTCAATGAATTAAATGCTGCAATTGCCACATTAAGTTTACTTAGGTGCCTTTGTGTTTGGTAAACATTAGCTGATACACACAATTGGAATTGGGGGGCATGAAGATGCTCTTCTATTAGGGTGCGAATAGCTGTGGTTAAAGGGCATGAGCCTAGCAACTGTAAAGAAGACTCTATCATTCTAAATTCAAATTTCGTTAACCCACGAATTTGCAGGTGTCGTTCAATTAATCGTAAATTCTCTTTGTCGTTGGCGGCAGTTTGGGGATTTATTAAGAAACGAGCGCAGAAGATAGAACTAAAATTTTCTACTTGACTCCAGTTTGCTAAGACTTTTTCCCTTTCTGGTTTGTTAGTGTAGTGGTACAACAATCGACAAATTTCTGCCCAACGTACAGTTTTTGTTTCAATATGTAACCAATTATTCAAAAGACCGGGATCTACAGATACCCCTAGACGAATCAATAAGGCGATTTGTGCTGCGCTGAGCTTTTTATCTTCAATTAGTTTGTGACTAAGTGTTATTGAAGAGAGATTTAAACCAAAATTATACAGCTTCATTAGTATTTTTTCGGGAATTTTTAATATATCGGTATCTAATTTTTCCACTAGATCTTTTAAATAGTCCAAATAATTAGGCTTATTTTTGTGATGCGTTCCAATAGAGAACATTGGCTTTTTATAACGTTCCATAAATGCGCTGGCATAAGGGCTTCTAAAAAGACTTAAGAGTTGGCATTTATTTAATCGAAGTAGAGAACCAATTCTAAGATTTTTTTTATTTTCACGTTCTTCGTATTCTAATCTAAGCTTGTGTAACAGTTTAAATATCTCTTTAGCCCTGGCTAAACTCGGACGATCTTCTTGATGATAAGAAATCATTTGGGTGATGATACCCTTTAAGGATCTCTTGTCGTTTATGCTAAGACCGGGAATATTTTCAAATAAATTACTTAAACGATTTTGGCGATTACGTAGCTCTAAATCCCAACCATCTCTTAAATACGACCCGGAAGTATCTCCAAAAAATTTTGCAATGATGCGTCCTACACTGGCGAAATCGCTAGTACTATTGGGTTGCAATTTCCTGTTGGC
>SCSO01000550.1 GCA_004297865.1 Legionella sp. | reverse complement strand
GGGTGCTTTTCGCTTAATCCGTCAAGGTTGCGTGCCTAGGTCCGGAATGGGTACAATGCCCCCACGTTCATGGACCCGCTTGCCCGACTCTTTGGTTCTCCCGCGCGCGTAAAGCTCCTGCGCCTCTTCCTGTTCAACGATGACCTGACGTTCCTTGCCGCCGACGCGGCGTTCCGCGCGCGCCTCTCGAAGGACGCGACTCGCAAGGAGCTCACCCAGCTCGTGGCTGCCGGCATCGTTCGCAAGAAGACAGGAAAGGGACCGCTCGGCTACACGGCCGACAAGCGCTTCCCGCACTTCGACGCGCTCAAGGTGTTCCTACGCACCACCACCGACGTGAGTGACACGGCGATCGTGACCTCGCTCAAGAAGGCGGGCACCGTGCGTCTCGTCGTGCTATCCGGGCTCTTCACGGGCGCGCTCGAGTCCAAGGTGGACGTCCTCATCGTGGGGGATCGCATGGAAGAGAAGCCGCTCGCCTCGGCGATCCACGTGCTCGAGGCCGAGCTCGGCCGCGAGCTCCGCTACGCTTGCTTCTCCTCGGAGCAGTTCAAGTACCGCCTCGGCGTCTATGACCGCCTCCTGCGCGACGTGTTCGACTATCCGAACCGGATCATCATCGACAAGATCGGGCTCGCGGCGAAGTAAGGCCGGCAGGGATGCCGGCCGTTCGCGTCTCGGGGACTGTCCACACGTGCCCCTTCCCGGAACCCCCGCCTTGCTACACTTAACGTATTAACGGAATTATGCCGCTAATACGCTAATCCATATCCATCCTATGTTCCTATCTACCTGGGCAGACGTGCTCACACAGTCCTTCCAGAACCTCTTCTACGGACTCGTCGCATTCATCCCTAACCTCGTCATCGCGCTCGTCATCTTCGTGATCGGCTGGCTCGTGGGCGCCGGCATCGGCCGCCTCATCGCGCAGGTCGTTTCGTCGCTCCGCGTCGACCAGGCGCTCCGCGCTGCGGGCGTCGAGCGCGTTGTCGAGCGCGCAGGGTTCACGCTCAACTCGGGGGCGTTCCTCGGCTTCCTCGTGAAGTGGTTCTTCATCATCGTGTTCCTCGTGGCGGCCCTCGACGTGCTCGGCCTCACGCAGGTCACGGCATTCCTCACGGGCGTCGTCCTCGGCTACCTCCCGCAGGTGATCGTAGCGGTGTTCATCCTCCTCCTCGCGGCGGTCATTGCTGAGGCGGCGCAGCGCGTGGTCGCTGGTGCGGCTCGCGCAGCGAACGTCCGCGCAGCGAACCTCCTCGGTGCGGTCGCTCGCTGGGCTATCTGGATCTTCGCGATCCTCGTAGCGCTCGAGCGCCTCGGCGTCTCGCCGCTGATCCAGACCCTCTTCACGGGCATCGTCGTAGCGCTCGCGCTCGCGTTTGGTCTCG
>SCSO01000386.1 GCA_004297865.1 Legionella sp. | reverse complement strand
TGATGACTAGAGCCTTTGAAAGTGCTATGCGCCTACTGGTTGGGCGCGAGCACGGCGCTTCGGAGCTTTGTACAAAATTAGAACGAAAAGGCTTCAGTCCCCGTGAGGCGCGTGATGCCGTTGAGGCGTGCCAGCGTTTAGGTTTACAATGTGACAATCGTTTCGTAGAACAATTTAGCCGTTCACGAATCAGCCAAGGCTACGGTCCCTTAAAAATTATGCAGGAATTGAAAAACAGAGGCATAGACAGTGAGCCCATTCAGTCTTATTTAGCACAAGAGCGCGACAAATGGTTCGACCATGCACTCTCTGTTTGGGAGAAAAAAAGTAAAGGGCAAAAACAGTTGTCCTTCGATGAATTACAAAAAATGCAACGTTTTTTACTTTACCGTGGATTTAGTATGGATATAATCACTAAGGTAATGAAAAGCGCTAATTCCGCGTAGAGACTCTGAGTTAGTCAAGTGACCATCCATCAACCCAAATTGGTATTAAATACAATGAACAGTTCTGAAATTAGACAAGCATTCTGCGATTATTTTGTGCAACAAGGACATCAACGTGTACCTTCAAGCTCCTTGGTTCCTGCGAATGACCCCACACTTTTATATACCAACGCGGGTATGGTGCAATTTAAAGATACTTTTTTAGGATTGGAAACTCGGCCATATCATCGAGCGGTGAGCTCGCAACGCTGTGTACGTGCCGGTGGGAAGCATAATGACTTGGAAAACGTAGGTTATACCGCCAGACACCATACCTTTTTTGAAATGTTAGGTAATTTCAGTTTTGGTGATTATTTCAAACGTGACGCAATTCGTTTTGCTTGGGATTTTTTGACAAAAGTATTACATCTACCTGAAGAACGTCTATGGGTTACGGTCTTTAAAGATGATCAAGAAACTGCGGATATTTGGCTCAAGGAGATGGGTGTTTCTGCAGAACGTTTTTCGCGTTGTGGCGAGAAAGATAATTTCTGGTCTATGGGCGATACGGGTCCTTGTGGTCCTTGCACAGAAATCTTCTATGATCATGGGCCTGAGATTGCCGGTGGACCTCCCGGAAGTCCGGATGAAGATGGTGATCGTTATATTGAAATTTGGAATTTAGTGTTCATGCAGTTTAATCGCGATAAAAGCGGGGAATTACATCCCTTACCTAAACCTTCAGTCGATACGGGTATGGGTTTAGAGCGAGTTGCGGCAGTGGTGCAGGGAGTACATAACAATTATGAAATTGATAGCTTCCAGCATTTAATTAAATCCATTGCTCGCTTAGGTGTGGGCATTGATTTAAATCATACCTCATTAAAAGTCATTGCCGATCATATTCGTTCCTGTTCTTTTTTAATTAGCGATGGCGTAACTCCTAGTAATGAAGGACGTGGTTATGTGCTGCGGCGGATTATTCGTAGAGCGATTCGTCATGGTCATAAATTGGGCATCTCTTCACCTTTCTTTGCCCAAATAGTACAGCCCTTAATTGAAGTGATGGCTGATGCCTATCCGGAACTGATCAAGAATAAATCACATATAGAAAAGGTACTTACACAAGAAGAAAATCAATTCGCCCGTACCCTAGATCAGGGGTTACGTTTATTACAAGAACAAATCCAAGACTTACCCGGGAAAGAAATTCCTGGCGACATTGCGTTTAAACTGTATGACACTTATGGTTTTCCCATCGATCTTACGGCAGATATTGCTCGTGAACAACATTTGCAAGTGGATATAGACGGCTTTAATCAACTAATGCAACAGCAAAGAGAGCAATCGCAAGCCGCTAATCAATTCACTACAGATTATCACGCCAGTTCGCAATTGGATCATGAATCGGAATTTCATGGGTACGAACATGAGATGATGGAAGGAAAGGTTATTGCTTTATTAGAGAATGGTAAGGAAGTGACTAGTCTTAATAAAGGCGCCAAAGGCGCAGTTGTCTTAGACAGCACGCCTTTTTATGCAGAAAGTGGCGGACAAGCAGGTGATAAGGGTTTTATTGAAGGAAAAGAATTTAAATTTAGAGTGGATGATACGCAAAAAAATGGTCAGGCTATTGTTCACTATGGCGAAGTAGTATCTGGTAGTTTAAATTTAAACCAACCAGTCAAAGCGATCATCGATAAGGAAAGACGAGAAGCCATTCGTTTAAACCATACGGCCACGCATTTATTACATGCTGCTTTGAAAAAGGTAGTTGGTCCACAGGTTCAGCAAAAAGGGTCTTTAGTAGAGTCAGAGCGAGCGCGTTTTGACTTTTCTCATTTTGAAGGTTTAACTAATGAGCAAATTGTTGAAATTGAAGAGTTGGTGAATGCGCAAATTCGGGCAAACAATGAAGTAGTCACGAATGTTATGAATATTGAAGCCGCTAAGAAAAGTGGGGCGGTGGCTCTCTTTGGTGAGAAATATGCGAATGATGTGCGAGTTTTATCCATGGGAGAATTTTCCAAGGAACTTTGTGGAGGTACCCATGCGCGTCGAACGGGAGATATCGGTTTATTCAAAATTTTAAGTGAATATGGTATTGCCAGTGGGGTCCGTCGGATTGAGATGGTGACAGGACATTATGCCTTAGCTTGGGTGCGCGATCAGCAAAAAGTATTGGAGTCATTGGCTGCTAATTTAAAAACCACTGTGCCCTATATTCAAGAAAAATTAACCCAATTATTAGCCGATAACAAAAAATTAGAAAAAGAACATGCTAAACTTCTAAATGAGAGAGCACAAAAATCAGGTTCTGATTTATTGTCAGAAGTAGAGCAGATTGGAGGGATGAATGTGCTCGTTAAACAAGTTGATGGCATGGATGGTCAAACCATGCGCTCAACTTTAGACCAATTAAAATCGAAGTTAGATTCTGCAGTGATTGTTTTATTTACTGTGGATCAAGACAAGATGAATGTGATTGCAGGGGTTAGTAAAAGCCTTTTAGGAAAAGCCCCATCGGCGGCTACCTTAGTGAAACATTTATGTGGTAAAGGGGGCGGACGCGATGATATGGCTCAAGGTGGCGGATTAGTTCCTAGTAATTTGACTGAGAAGGTGCAAGAGATCAAGGAAATGATACAAGCTTCTTAGAAGCAAGGGAGGATGCGATGAGCTTTATAAAGGAGTTTAAGGAGTTTGCAATGCGCGGCAATGTGGTGGATCTTGCCGTCGCAGTCATCATTGGGGTCGCTTTTGGTAAGATCATTAGCTCTTTGGTGGAAGGTATCATTATGCCTTTACTGGGGTTGCTTTTAGGCGGGATTAATATCACTTCTAAAACCTTTATTGTGGGTGACGCGGTCATTAAATGGGGCGCATTTTTGCAAACCATTATTGATTTCACCATTATTGCTTTTGCAATCTTTATGGCTATGAAATTGGTTAATCTGTTAAAAAGACAGAATGGTAATGAAGAAACAGAGAAACTAACTCATGAAGAGGCATTATTGGCTGAGATTAGGGATTTGTTAAAAGAAAATTTAAAGTCTAATCGAACTTAATTGTAGGTTGGGTCGCGACCCAACATAATCATTTTCACCTTCGCTCAGGAACCTTAGGTTGGGTCATAACCCCTAGCCGTCAGGCTAAGTAGTTTCGAAGTCCAATTTTAAACACTTGATTAAGATGGTGTCCTCTCCGCGAAGGCGGAGATCCATTCCTGCATTGGTATTGAACTAAATTAGGGATGGATTCCCGCCTTCGCGGGAAAGACTCGATTGAAATATCGCTTAACCTGACGATGCGTCATGACCCCTAGCCGTCAGGCTAAGTAGTTTCGAAGTCGAATTTTAAACACTTGATTAAGATGGTGTCATCTCCGCGAAGGCGGAGATCCATTCCTGCATTGGTATTGAACTAAATTAGGGATGGATTCCCGCCTTCGCGGGAAAGACTCGATTGA
>SCSO01000385.1 GCA_004297865.1 Legionella sp. | reverse complement strand
ACCAATTAAACAAAGTTTCACGAACACGGTCAGTGGTGGGACGTAATCCTTCAATCGCGGGAAAATGTAATTTTTTCCCGCGATACTTGCCGCCAATAATACGAATTTCTTGTTTCAAGATTGGCCTACCGTGACTAATAGTAATTTTTGAGGATTGATTTGTTCTTGGAAGGCCTTTGTTATTTGCTCAATGGTAATCGCATTAATCCTTTCCACATACTTGTCCAAATAGTCATCAGGTAATTTATAAAAAGTCATGCGTAATAAAAGAGCTGCAATGCTGCTATTGCTTGCCAAGGATAAGGGAAAACTACCGGTGAGATACAGTTTGGCTGCATCTAACTCTTCTTGCTTAGGCCCATTTTTAATAAATTGTTGCAAAACGTCTTCACTGAGTTGAATAGCTTGTTTGGCATCATCGCCCTTAGTCGATAAAGTAATCAAAAAGGGACCTCGACCAGGCATGGGTGCAAATTGACTATCCACGCCATAAGTCAATCCGCGTTTTTCTCGGACTTCAATGCCTAAACGAGAAATCAGAGTGCCGCCTCCCAAAATGTAATTACCTACAATTAAAGGAAAATAATGTGGGTTTTGATGATCAATACCTACCTGCCCTAAACGGACTATGGTTTGGGAAGAAGGAAATTTAATATGAATAGTTTCATTCGCGTTTAACTGTTTTGCCAGTGGAATGGCTGGAGCTATTTCGCCAGGTTTTAAGTCGCCGGTCACTTGTTCAGCAACCTGATGGGCAGTATTGCTATCGATAGCTCCTACTAAAACTAATACGGCATTTTTAGCGACAAAATACTGCTTATAAAATTCTTGTACTTGTTGTTTGGTTAAAGCATTAACCGTTTCTTTAGTGCCATTTACTGGATGAGCATAAGGATGCTCTTGGTATAAGGTTTTAAAAAATTTTAAATTAGCCACGTCATCTGGCGACTCGTGCTCTTGTTCTATAGCCATCAGCAATTGTTTTTTTACTCTCTCAAAGGCTTCATCAGGAAAATCGGGTTGGTTAACGATTTGTTTGAAGGTGGCTTTGGCAGGATCCAACGCGTCTTTATTAGTTAACGTTCTTAAAGAAAAAACAGCCATGTCCCGATTATTTTCGGAATTAAATTGCGCTCCGACATCAGCTAAAGCTTCAGCAATAATATTGGCATCAAGTCCTGCGTTCCCTTGATCGATGAGATTAGTGGTCAAAGAACTTAAACCAAAATGCTTTCCGTCGTAAGCAGAACCTGCCGCGAAAGCAAGGCTTAAATCCAACATGGGCACTTCCATCGCTTGATAAAAAACAACCCGTACCCCATTTTTAGTTTGCCAATGTTCTGTTTTAAATTGCTTAGCCCAAGCTGTAGGTATTAAGCAAAAAAAGAATAAGCCTAAAAGAGTAAGACGTAACTTCATGATTTCACCTCATTGCCCATAGGCACTAACTCAGCATCTGTACGATTGTTTTCTTGAAAATAACGCTGAGCAGTTTTTTGAATTTGCTCAGGAGTAATGGCATTCAAGTCTTTGACATAGTCATTAGTATGTTGCCAACCAATGCCAACTGTTTCTAAGAGTCCTAATTCCATGGCTTGGCCAAAAATGGAATCTTTCTCATAAGTTTTTTGCGCGATAATTTGCGTTTTGATGCGTTGCAATTCTTTTTCACTAACGGGTACCGTTTTTAGAATCTCTAATTCAGACAAAAGACTCTTTTGCAAATCAGCAACGGAATTGTTTTGACTAGGCGCACCATAAAGAACAAATTGCGTGGGATATCGGGAATACAAGTTGTAATAAACATCTGCACCTGTGGCCACATGACTGCCACGAATGAGGTTTTTAGCTAAGCGAGACCCATTGCCTGCGTCTAAAATGCCAGCAATTAATTCTAAGGCATAGGGTTCCCATTTATTTTTTGCAGTAACCAGACTAGGCACACCATATCCCATCAATAATAAAGGTAACTTCGCGGGGGCATGAACGATTAGCGATTTTTTACCTAAAGCTGGAGGTTCTTCTTGTGGTTTACGAGCTAAGAAAGTTTTTTTAGGGATGGAAGCAAAATATTTTTCTGCTAAAGCACGCACCTTCTGCGGATCAACATCGCCTACTACCACTAAGGTCGCGTTATTCGGACCATAATAATTTTGATACCAAGTTTTGATATCATTTACTGACATTTGGTTCAAATCACTCATCCAACCGATGACCGGATGATTATAGGCTGCAGTTAAATGAGCAGTAGCTAAAAATCTCTCGAAAGCTAAGGCTTGCGGATTATCATCGGTACGTAAACGACGTTCTTCGCGAATTACTTTAATTTCTTGCGCAAATTCGTTGGCATCTAAAAGAAGGTTATTCATCCTATCCGCCTCTAATTCAAAACAAGTCGCTAGATGTGCAGCATCGACTTTTTCAAAAAAAGCGGTGTAATCCATATTGGTAAAGGCATTGTCTTGGCCGCCAAGGGAGGCAATTGTTTTGGAAAATACCCCGATAGGATATTTAGAAGTCCCCTTAAACATCATGTGTTCTATAGCATGCGAGACCCCAGTTATGCCACCGGACTCATCGGCTGAACCCACATTATACCAAATCATAGCTACGGCGATTGGTGCACGATGATCTTCTTTGACTAAGACTTTTAAGCCATTGTTTAAAATAAATTCTTGCACCTGGCTAAATGCAGGGCTGGCAAGGAAGAGTAATAAAGTAATGAGTATTTTACGCACAACTTAACCTTAATACGAAAAAAGTGATAGAATTTCATATTTCCCGGAATTTGTATACTAAATGATTAAATGGTTTAAGCGAAATCAAGACGCAACTCCAGTTGAGTCGGCAGAAATGCCTCAAGACAATTCAGACAGTCTTCTCGAGACTTTGCCTGAAGACAGCCCCATTGTTGAGGCAGAACCTACCAAAGAAGGTATTTTTGCCCGCTTCAAGAGAGGCTTGTCCAAAACACGCCATCAATTAGGCGATGGCATAGCCCGTTTATTGCTAGGTAAGAAAGAAATCGATCAGGGTCTATTGGATGAGTTAGAAACCTTACTCATTAGTGCAGATCTGGGTATTGATACTGCCCAAAAGGTCTTAGGTCAATTGACGGAGGCTTTAGAGCGTAAACAGTTGGCGGATGGCGAGGCCATTTACGATGCCTTAAAAATCCATCTACAAAATCTCTTAACTCAAAATGATACCCCTCTCATTGTGGAAACTCCCGACCATAGTCCTTTTGTGATTCTCATGGTAGGCATTAATGGCGCCGGAAAAACGACTACCATTGGCAAATTGGCCAAGCAGTTTCAACGACAGGGTAAAAAAGTCATGTTAGCTGCAGGTGATACTTTTCGTGCTGCTGCAGTGGAACAATTACAAGTTTGGGGCGAGCGTAACCAAATCAGCGTGATTGCTCAGCAAACTGGAGCCGACAGCGCTTCAGTAGTGTTTGACGCCTTACAGGCTGCCAAAGCACGAAAAATCGATGTATTAATTGCTGACACTGCAGGACGTTTGCATACGCAAAATAATTTGATGGAAGAATTGAAAAAAGTAAAACGGGTGTTGCAGAAATTAGATCCTAATGCACCTCATGAAGTGATGTTGGTTTTAGATGCGAGCATTGGCCAAAATGCGTTAAATCAAGCACGTCAATTTAATGAAGCTGTTCAATTAACTGGCATTACAATGACTAAGCTTGATGGCACGGCCAAAGGCGGGATATTATTTGCTATAGCGAATGAATTAGGAATACCCTTTCGTTACTTAGGAGTGGGTGAGGGCATAGAAGATTTGCGGCCCTTTGATGCAGCGCAATTTGTCGGTGCAATATTCAATGATGATCACATTTGACCAAGTTAGTAAACGTTATCCTGGGGGCTTTGAGGCTTTAAGCCAAGTGGACTTTACTTTGGAAAGAGGTGAAATGGCTTTTCTCACCGGTCATTCTGGAGCAGGTAAAAGTACCTTACTTAAACTTATTGCTTTATTGGAATGGCCTACTTCCGGGCAGCTTACGGTGAATGGCTTAAAATTAAATCAACTCAAAAAACGGGATGTCGCAGCTCATCGGAGCCAATTGGGCATTACGTTTCAATCCCCGCATTTATTAAATGATCGCACGGTTTTTGATAACGTGGCTTTGCCCTTGCAAATTCAAGGTATAGCTTACCCCATGATTGCTAAACGGGTGCACGCAGCCTTGGACATGGTGGGATTGTTAAGCAAGGAAAAAATGCTGCCTTTGCACTTGTCTGGCGGCGAGCAACAACGTGTAGGATTAGCGCGTTCTGTAGTGCATAAGCCCGTTTTATTATTAGCTGATGAACCTACGGGAAACTTAGATCCTAAACTGTCTGCCGAGATCATGTCTATTTTTGAACAGTTCAATCGAGTAGGCGTCAGTATTTTAATTGCTACCCATGATTTAGCCTTAATCGCTAGCATGAAGCATCGTATCTTAATGCTAAAGGGAGGTCGTCTATGCTAAGAAAGTCGCAATCCTTATTGGCCTATCATATTCAAGCGGCAACCCAAAGCCTTAATTTGCTTTGTCGCAAGCCTTTAGCCACTATGATGACAGTCGTTGTGATTGGCATCGCCTTGGCTTTACCTACACTGTTTTGGATCTCTACCGATAACTTGAGCGATCTGACCTTGAACTGGCGACATACCGGGCATATTTCCTTGTATTTAAAACCCCAGTTAAGTGTGAAGCAGCAAAATACCTTATTAGGGAAGATCAAAGAAACTCGCGGAGTAGGGGATGCTTTTTTAAAGTCGCCCAAAGAGGGGTTGACTGAATTAACCGCTCAGGAAGGAATGCACGATATCATGCGTTATCTCCCCGATAATCCTTTGCCGCCAGTCATTGAAGTGTTGCCGGCGTTAACCATCGATTCGCCTGCAAAACTGGACTTATTAACTCGGGATTTGCAAGTCTTACCCCAAATAGAGCAAGCAAAATTGGATGTGGAATGGATTAATCGTCTACACGCTATTTTAGGTTTTGCTGCTACTGCGGCTAAAGCGCTAATGACTTTATTAGCCTTGGCGGTGGTCTTAATTATTGGTAATACACTGCGTTTAGCGATTCATAACCGCCATGAAGAAATACAAATCCTTAAATTGGTTGGGGCTACTGATACCTTTATCTTACGACCTTTTCTGTATTCGGGGGTTTGGTATGGCTTAACTGGTGCAATTTTAGCCATTTTTTTAGTGAATATTTTTATTTTCAGTATTGGGGTGGCGGTTAATCGATTAGCGGTTGTTTATCAAATGCACTATCCGGT
>SCSO01000384.1 GCA_004297865.1 Legionella sp. | reverse complement strand
TATTTTATTAGGCACCTCTGGAATTATTTATCTTACTGAGGAGCATGAAACTCAAGGGATTAAAAAGGTGTTAACCTGGGGGGATCCGATTTCCAATACCATTGATTTTACTACTACAGAATGTCTCGCACTTATTCGCCATCAACCCTATTACATTAATAACTCCGAAGACAATGTACTGTGTCCCCATCTTAAAAACTCCGATGCAAAACCGATGAGTTATGCCTGTTTACCTCTTTTTTCGCAAACGGTCACTTTAGGCTTACTCTATGTGGAAATGGAATTTAGTAATCCTAACAATCAACGTTTAATTGCTTTATCACAAATTATTTCTGAGCAAATCGCTTTGAGTTTATATAACATCAAAATGCGCGACAGACTTAGAACCCAATCCATTCATGATAGTTTAACCGGACTATACAATCGCCGCTTTTTTGAAGAGTACGTTAATAAAGAAATTCAAAAAATCAAGCGCAAACCGACAACCTTTGCCATTTTACTTCTCGATATAGACTTTTTTAAAATGATTAATGATACCCATGGTCATTTAGTGGGTGATCGGGTTCTTTGTGAGCTTGCTTTAAAATTACAAGAAAATTGTCGCCAAAGTGATTTGATCGCTCGCTGGGGTGGCGAGGAATTCATCATCTTCTTACGAGAGACTTCTTTAGAAAGCGCACAACAACGAGCAGAAAATATACGGCAATCCGTTGAAGAATTGATCATTAATATTAACGATGAACCTTTACCCAAAGTGACCATCTCCATTGGCTTGTCTTTCTATCCTAACAACGGAGAGCTCATGGAAAATTTAGTTTTGCGAGCCGACGAAGCACTTTATCAAGCTAAAGCAGAAGGTAGGAATCGCGTCATTATTAGCTCAAGAAAATAACCGGTGCTCCGGCCGAAGGTAATCAACCCACCCTAATTTTCGCTAAACCCCGTAAAAAATCCCCAGCAATATCTAACCCGGTTTTAGCAGAAATTTCTCGCAAACACGTTGGGCTGGTTACATTGATTTCAGTTAAATAATCACCGATGACATCAATTCCCACAAAATATAAGCCTTTGGCTTTTAAGGTGGGCGCTAGTTGTTCGCAAATCCAACGGTCACGGGCAGTAATTTCCACTACTTCACCTCTAGCACCAGCGGCTAAATTACCACGCAACTCGCCTTTAGCAGGAATGCGTGCTAGCGCATAAGGGACTGGTTCTCCATGAACCAACAAAATGCGTTTATCACCCTTACTGACTATTTCAGGAATATAAGTCTGGGCCATAATCATGCTTTGTTGGCTTTGAGTTAAAACTTCTAAAACCACTGATAAGTTACTTCCGGTAGCATCAACGTGAAAAACAAAAGCACCACCCATACCAGCTAAAGGTTTAAAAATGACGTTCTGATGCTCCTGCCAAAAGGATTTCAGTAAATTAATATCGCGAGTGACTAAAGTTTTAGGACAACATTGGGGAAAATTCAGAGTAAAAAATTTCTCATTTGCATCTCGTAAACTCTGCGGTTTATTCGCCACTAAAACCCCTGCGCGTTCCGCTAATTCTAAGGCATAAGTAGTATAAATATACTCCATATCAAAAGGTGGATCTTTGCGCATTAAAATACAATCAAAATCACTTAAAGGTTTTACACCTAACTCTTTAGTTGTGGCCCAATTAGCGCTGTGTTCATCACCAATAGTGATATCATGTACTTTGGCATAGGCTTGACCATCACGACAAAACAAATCGTTTTGAGTGAAGTACAGACAAGACCAACCTAAAGCTTTGGCGCTTTTTATCATGGCTACCGAAGTGTCTTTATAAGGCTTTAATTGGCTTAATGGATCCATTAATACCGCAAGTTTCATTATTCACCCCCTACTGCAGCAACTTCGCGTGCAGCGGCTAATGCAGCTAATCGTGCAATTACCCCATAGACATAAAAACGATTGGGGCAATCCAACACAGCCAGATCATGTCGCGGCATATTACACGCATTCGCGAAAGCTAATGGTTCAAAATGCATGCCGGGGGCATTGAGGTTCTCGGCGCTACCACGACTTTGATGCACGCGATAAAAGCCCCCAACTACAAATTGACCAATCATATACACCACAGGTTCAGCAACTGCTCCATCATCCATGGTTTCAAAGGTATAAACCCCTTCTTGGATAATTACTCTATCCACTTTACGACTGCCTTTACTGGAAGACATTTTGGTTCGCTGCTTTCTATTCAACTGACGAATCTCTTCTCCTTCATGAACCATCATGACACTCATTCCATAAGTTCCATTATCTGCTTTAACCACAGCAAAAGGTTTGTCAGTTATGCCATATTCTTCGTATTTTTTTCGCACTAAAGCGAGAACGCGATCGACTTCATCGGCTAAGCGATCTACTCCGTCTTGAGCCATAAAATCGACTCCTTCGATGGCACCAAAATAAGGATTGATTAA
>SCSO01000549.1 GCA_004297865.1 Legionella sp. | reverse complement strand
CTTCGTTTGCCGTTCTACTCTTTCAAGACATCGCAGTAATTCCAATTCTCATTATTCTCCCTCTACTCGCCCAAAACGGTGGCATCAAAATTACCACTCATGAAGCCGCTTTTATTACGCAAATGCCTAAGTGGATGCATGCAAGTTTAGTTGCAGCAGTGATTGGTGTAGTCATTTTGATAGGACATCATCTGTCGCGACATTTATTTTTAATTATCGCGCGCACCCGTTTAAATGAAGTATTTACCGCTTTCTCATTAGGTTTAATTGTCGGGATTACTTTACTCATGCAGTCCCTTGGAGTCTCCCCTGCTTTAGGTGCTTTTATTGCTGGCGTGGTTTTAGCGAGTTCTGAATACAAGCATACCTTAGAGTCAGACATACAACCTTTTAAAGGTTTATTACTGGGCTTATTTTTTATCTCCGTAGGTATGGGAATGAATTTTTCTTTATTTACGAATCACGCCAGCCAACTTATCGCGGCAGTATTAGCTTTAGTCGCCATTAAAGCAATCGTGCTATTTATTTTGGGTCGTATTTTTAATTTGACCAAAATACAAACCATAGGCTTTGCTTTAGCCTTATCTCAAGGCGGGGAATTCGCTTTCGTGCTTTTCCAATACGCTAGTGCGGCCAAAGTGATTCCACATCAGACTGCAGAATTTTTTATTTTGGTTGTAGCCCTTTCCATGATAGCTACTCCTTTCTTAATGTTGCTGTACCATCGTTTTGTAGTACCTAAATTTATGAGCGTTATCCCCGAACGGCATTACGATAAAATTACTAGCAAGCACGACATTATCCTCGCCGGTTATGGGCGTTTTGGCCAGATCATTGGCCGATTGCTCAATGGCGAAAATATTAAAATGACGGTATTAGAAAAAAATCCTGAACAAATTGAGCTCCTACGTAAGTTTGGTTACAAAGGGTATTTTGGAGATGCATCGCGTATTGATTTATTAAAAAGTGCCGGCATTGAAAATGCAAAATTATTT
>SCSO01000383.1 GCA_004297865.1 Legionella sp. | reverse complement strand
TTAACCTTTGCAGTCGATCGTTTTAAACATTGGGAACATAGTGCTCATATGACTTTAACACGCGGTGAACGTTCAAGACTTGCTTTTTATGCGGCTGAGAATTTATAGTACACGTTTTACGAGGATAAAAAATGACCGAGCAAGCCATCACCTTTGATGACGTTTTACTTGTACCATCCTATAACCATCATGAGTCGCGCAGAGTTGTTGAGACCACCAACACCGATAGAACCGGTAAACTCAGTTTAAATTTACCGGTCATCAGTTCCAATATGGATACCATCACGGAATCCACTATGGCGAATTTTATGCAAAGCAAAGGCGCGATAGGCGCCTTGCATCGTTTCATGACCATTGAAGAAAATATTACTGAATTTAAAAATTGCGTGGGTAATGTTTTTGTTTCTTTAGGTTGTACTGATGCTGAATTACAAAGAGCGGAAGCTTTACGTGATGCGGGTGCCAATTATTTTTGCGTAGATGTAGCACATGCGCATGCTAAATATGTCGGTAAAACACTGAAAAATTTACGTCAGATATTAGGTGATCGCTGCATCATGGCAGGTAACGTTGCGACTTATGCAGGGGCTGATTATCTAGCTTCTTGCGGGGCAGACGTTATTAAAGCAGGGATTGGTGGCGGCTCTGTATGTAGCACTAGAATCAAAACCGGTTTTGGCGTGCCTATGCTCACCTGCATTCAAGATTGCTCGCGTGCGGATCGTTCTATTGTTGCCGATGGAGGCATTAAAACTTCGGGTGATATCGTCAAAGCCTTAGCATTTGGTGCTGACTTTGTAATGATTGGCGGCATGCTTGCAGGTACGGCGCCCACACCGGGTGAAGTGTTACAAAAAGCAGATGGCTCTAAAGTCAAATTATATCGCGGTATGGCTTCCAAAGAAGCTCAAGAAGATTTTATCGGGCAAATGCCCGAATGGAAAACCGCAGAAGGCGTGGCGACTGAAGTACCCTTTAAAGAGAATGCGGATGGGATTATGGCCGATATCGTGGGCGGTTTACGTTCGGGTTTAACATACGCTGGTGCGGATACCATTAGTGAATTACAGCGTAAACTAAATTACGTAGTTGTCACTCAAGCTGGGCGGATTGAAAGTTTGCCGCATAAGCTCTTAGAACGATAAATTACTAAGGTTGGTTCATAGATGGTCCTTCATCTAAATCTGGTGGTTCAGGTACTTCAGGAAATTCTTCAGTAGGACCACCGCCAACTGTTTGATCAAATTTATTATCTTGAGTTTTATCTGCTGCCACATTAGGTTGGGCCGTATCTGATAGAGCAGTCATTGAAGCGGTTTGACTTGTTGGGGAAGGTGTTGGAGTAGCTGTTGGCTTAGCTGATGCAGATGGACTTGAATTATCTGCTTCTAAATCTGCTAAATCAGGTGTAGGGGGTAGTTCTTCTGGTGGCTCCTCTATTTCTGGTACAGGATCATCAAAACTCTCTGGCGGAGTGGGAAAGGCATTCTCGCTAGGTGCTTTTGATGTAGGTGTATCGCCTTTATTCTCGGTTTTAATCTCTGCTTTATTCTCGGTTTTAATCTCTGCTTTGTTGTCGGCCAATTTATCTTTAGCCTGATCTAACGCCCATTTCATAAATGCGTCAACACCACCATCAACTAACTTCTTAAGTTCATAATACTGTTGCATTAAAGGATCTTTTGCCTCTTTTTTCTGCGCATCATACTCATCATTATTATCTTGTTGTTTTTTTGGTCTTTGCTCTGAAGAGTTTATCTTAGTAGCATTTTTTTTATCCTTAGTACCCTTGCCCATTGTATAACTCCACAATATATATACATTCAGTATAGTATACATGCATTAAAATGAGCCATTTTT
>SCSO01000382.1 GCA_004297865.1 Legionella sp. | reverse complement strand
CGCCACCCGCCATAATGTACCAATGTTATAACACGTTAATACATTAATATGAAACTACATAATGAAGTAAAACACTCTGCTTTAAACGATTTAATGCATGCGATAAGCCTTATAAAGACCCCAAAAGAGGCTGAGCAATTTTTTATTGATTTATGTACACCAGCCGAGCTTGAAGCGATGGCGGATCGTTGGCAAGTAGTGCCTTTATTACGGAAAGGACTCCCCTATCGTAGCATTCATGAGCAAACGGGAGTCAGTGTCACCACGATCACTCGCGTTGCGCGATGCTTAAGTTTTGGTACCGGCGGTTACAATCTGATCGCTCAAAGAATGGATGAGTCATGAAAAATCGTATGCGTTTAGCCCTACAAAAAAAAGGTCGCCTCTCAGAAGAATCTTTAACACTTTTACAACGCTGTGGTTTAAAATTTCGAGTCAGGCCTAATGCCTTATTAACCCATGTTGATAATTTCCCTATCGATTTACTATTTGTACGTGATGACGACATCCCTACTTTAGTGTTTGATGATCTTTGTGATAGCGGCATCGTGGGTGAAAATGTGCTACTCGAAGCCTCATTAGCGACCAATGACAAGCGCTTTAAAAAATTATTAGCTTTAGGTAGCTGTACCTGTCGCTTAGCGATTGCGGTACCCGAATCCTTTTCCTATGATGGCCCAGGGAGTTTAGAAGGCAAACGTATTGCCACCAGTTATCCTAATCTATTAAAACACTATTTAGACGCTCGCAAAATTCGCGCAGAAAGTTTAATTCTTTCTGGGTCCGTCGAAGTTGCACCACGCATGGGTATGGCAGATGTAATATGCGATTTAGTCTCTAGCGGGCAAACTTTAGAAGACAATAAATTACTAGAAGTGGATACCGTCCTACAAAGCCAAGCAGTCTTTATTCAATCACAGAAAGAATGCTCCGAAGAATTTCAAGATTTATTTGCCATGCTTTGTCGGCGCATTCAATCCGTACAACAAGCCCAAGAAAGAAAATACATTGTCTTTCACGCGCCCAAATTAGCTTTAGGTGCCATAGCAGAAAAATTACCCGGCGCTGAAGCACCAACTATTCTCCCCTTACCGGGTAATTCAACTAAGGTCGCGGTGCATGTCGTTTCTACCGAACGGGTATTTTGGAACACCTTAGAAACTATTCAAAGTTTAGGCGCC
Organism: Legionella sp.; assembly: GCA_004297865.1. Classification (GTDB taxonomy): domain Bacteria; phylum Pseudomonadota; class Gammaproteobacteria; order Legionellales; family Legionellaceae; genus Legionella. Next base: position 3,735 of record SCSO01000382.1, on the reverse strand, counting down.
AGCTCTATCCTCGTGCTGCCTATAGAAAAGATGTTGGAGTGAGTATTATGTTGTCTATTAAATTTTGGGATGTTTTGTCTACACAACAAAAGGAAGACTGTCTTACTCGCGCAGTACAAACAAATAGTCCTCGTGAAGTCGTGTTAGACATTATTCAACAAGTCCGCACGCTAGGTGATGCTGCTTTATTTGCTTTAACCGAAAAATACGATGGCGCCCTACTTGAGCAACTACAAGTGCCTAAGAAAGTGATTGCCAATGCTCGCATTGATAAAAAAGCAGAAGCAGCCATTCAACAAGCTATAGACATTCTCACTTATTACTACCAAGCACAAAAACCTCAAGGTAATACTATTTCCACTGCTGCAGGAGTAAGCATTGAAACCGTGTATCGTCCAATTCAAAAGGTGGGCATCTATGTTCCCGGCGGACAAAAAACTCCTCTCGTTTCTTCAGTACTTATGCAGGCTATACCATCGCTAGTTGCAGGTTGTCCGCAACGTGTCCTCTGTACTCCTCCTAATGCGCAAGGAGACATTAATCCGCATCTTTTAGTCGCAGCACGTCTTTGCGGCATAGAAACGATTTATCTTATCGGTGGCGCGCAAGCTATAGCGGCAATGGCCTACGGCACAGAATCCGTGATGAAAGTGGATAAATTATTTGGACCAGGGAACAGTTATGTCACCGAAGCCAAAACTTTAGTAGCACACGATCCTTTAGGAGCTTCTATTGATATGCCCGCAGGTCCTTCCGAAGTCATGGTGATCGCTGATAAAAATGCTAACCCCATTTTTATTGCCGCCGATTTAATGGCGCAAGCTGAACATGGCGTTGATTCGCAAGCGATTTTAATTTGCGAACAAGAAGAATTAGCGCTAGCAGTGAATGAGCAATTAGCGAAACAAATTCAACAACTATCACGACAACACATTATCAAACAATCGTTTACTTTAAGTAGCATCATTATATGTCCTGATCTACAAGAGCAAGTACAAATCATCAATCGTTATGCACCAGAACACTTAATTATTCAAAGAGACGATGCGCAAGATTGGATAGATAAAATCAATACCGCAGGGACGGTATTTTTAGGCCCTTGGGCTGCGGAAACCATGGGCGATTACATCACCGGCAGTAATCACGTCATTCCTACTAATGGCTTTGCCAAAAATTACAGTAGCTTAAGTACTATTGATTTTTTAAGACGTTTTAGTGTGCAATCTATAGATCCTAATGGACTGAATACTTTAGGTCCTGCGGCGATAACTTTAGCACAGATCGAGGGCTTGGATGCCCATGCACAAGCCGTGCAACTTCGTTTAAATTTCTTGGAGGGATAAGATGTCTATATTGAATTTAATAAGACCTGAATTGTTGAACACCCCTAATTACGTCCCCGGAGGTGATCAAGCCCAATATCGTTTGCACGCTAATGAATTGCCTTGGTCTCCCCTTGCAGATGAAGAGGTTAATTTAAATTACTATCCTGATAATGAATTACTCAAAGAATTACAGAGTGAGTTAGCGGATCGCTATCAAGTGCAAAAGGATCAACTGGTTTTAACTAGGGGATCAGATGAAGGGATTGACCTGATAACCCGTTTATTTATGAATGCCAAAGATGCGTTGATGCAATTTCCGCCAACGTTTCCGATGTATGCCTTTTATGTGCGTTTACAACAAGGGGAATTGCTACAGTGTCCTTTGAATCTCACGGACTTTAGTTTAAATCTGGAACAAATCAAAGCCTGTTGGCAACCTCATTGCAAAATTATTATGTTTTGTAGCCCCAATAATCCAACCGGCAATATTTTTCCTTTGGATCTCATCGCCGCCACTTGTGCAGAATATCAAAATCGTTCGGTGATTGTAGTGGACGAAGCCTATATGGAATTTGCAAAACAACAAAGCGCTATTTCTTTGATTCCCCAGTTTGAAAATCTGTTGGTCTTACGTACTTTATCCAAAGCCTATGGTCTTGCAGGTTTGCGTTTAGGAGCCGTGTTAGGACAAGCTCCACTGATGCAAGCACTGCTAAAAGTGATTGCTCCCTATACTATTCCTAGTCCAGTGATGCAATTAGCTCGTCGTGCTTTAAAAAAAGTGGATTGGTTGCAACAAACGCTTGCACGAATTTATCAGGAACGTGATTGGTTAACTCTGCAACTACAACGTTTTGACTTTATAGAAAAGATTTACCCAACCGAAACGAATTTTATTTTAGTCAAAACCAACAAGGCAAAAGAGCTCTCGACTTATTTATCCCAACAGGGCATAGCCTTGCGCGATTTCCCAGCTTATTCCGTATTAAATCAACATGTACGAATCACCGTGGGTGATACAGCGCAAAATCGTTTATTGATTAGTGCTCTCTCTAGTTTTACTCCATATGCTTTAGGATTGAATGATGCAAAAGATCTTGTTTATTGACCGTGATGGCACTTTAGTTGAAGAACCCTTTGATTTCCAAGTGGACTCTTTAGATAAAATTAAACTCACCCCGCAAGTGATTCCCAACTTGTTACAACTTCGGCAGGCTGGATTTAAGTTGATTATGGTGAGCAATCAAAATGGCATAGGCACAGAACATTTTCCTGAAGAAGATTTTGCTATTTGTCATGATTTTATTTTGGATCTATTTTCCTCCCAAGGAATAGTCTTTGATGACATTTTTATTTGCCCTCATTTACCGGAAGAACAGTGTGCCTGCCGTAAACCAAAAACCGGCTTATTGGATGCCTGGTTGCGGGAAACACCTATCGATAGGCAATGGTCTTGGGTCATTGGCGATAGAGATACCGATGAAGAATTAGCAACGAATCTAGGCGTGCAATTTTTAAGAGTATCCAAAGAACAGGGTTGGTCACAAATTGCAGCCAATATTTTAATGCATGAACGTAAGGCCGCAGTAACCCGAACCTCCCAAGAAACCAGTATTAGCTTAAGGCTTAATTTAGATTCTGCAGAAGCTAGTGCGGTAGAAACCCCCATTCCCTTTTTCAGTCACATGTTGGAACAAGTGGCAAAGCACGGTGGTTTCCAATTAAATCTTCAAGCCACAGGGGATGTCGAAGTGGATGATCATCATTTAATTGAGGATACTGCTTTAGCCCTTGGACAAGCACTGAAACAAGCTTTAGGCGATAAATGGGGTATTCAGCGCTATGGTTTTACCTTACCCATGGATGAAGCTTTAGCCACCATGGCTATTGATCTGAGTGGGCGTAGTTTTTGTTCGTTTAAAGCGCCCTTTACTCGTGAAGCCGTCGGCGGTATGGCAACGGAAATGATTCCGCATTTTTTTAACTCTTTAGCCAGTGCTTTAAATGCCACTCTTCATATAGAAGTGACCGGTGTGAATCACCATCACATGATTGAAGCCTGTTTTAAAGCCTTAGGCAAAACCTTAGGCCAAGCTTGCGCCAAAACGACTAACAACTTACCGTCGACTAAAGGTTTATTATGATTGCTGTTATTGATATCACTGGGAATAACTTAAGTTCGCTAACCAACGCGCTTGCACGCTTGGAGCAAGCTTTTATTTTGACTCATGATCCTGAGCAAATTAAGCGAGCATCGCATGTGATTTTACCAGGCGTGGGCACGGCTGCCTATGCGATGCAAGCGTTACGCGAAAAAGCATTACTCGAAGTTTTAAAAAACTTAAAGCAACCCCTTTTGGGCATTTGTCTCGGGATGCAATTGTTGTTTGAACACAGTGCTGAAGGTGAG
>SCSO01000381.1 GCA_004297865.1 Legionella sp. | reverse complement strand
TGCATTCGCACCAATATAAAAATGCGCGAGGATTTAGGAATAAACGTGTTTTAGTTGTTGGCGGTGGTAATTCTGCTTGTGATGTTGCCGTTGAAATATCGCGAGTTGCCAAACAGACCAGTATTAGTATGCGTCGAGGCTGTCATATTTTCCCCAAATTTATTTTTGGCAAACCTACGGATGTAGCCGTATCCAAAATTCAGTGGATGCCAGCTTGGTTAAGGCAGAAATTTATTAGTATAGTTATTCGTTGTTTGCAAGGGCGTTATGAAAAGTATCAATTGCAAACTCCTGATTGCGGGCCCTTAGAAATACATCCCACAATTAACAGCGAGCTACTTTATTTTATCCGTCATGGCAAAATCAAGGCGAATCCAGGTGTTGATCGGTTTGAAGGGCGTACAGTTCATTTTGTGGATGGTAGTCAGGCAGAGTTTGACACAATAGTGTTTGCCACGGGTTATCAAATAAGCTTCCCATTTTTTGCGAAAGAATATTTAGATTTTAGCAATTTAACTACTATTCCTTTATATCGAAAGATGATGCATCCGACGTATAAGAGTTTATATTTCATTGGGCTATGTCAGCCTCAAGGCTGCATTTGGCCTTTAGCAGATTATCAATCTAAAATTGTAGCCCGAATTATCGGTGGTTCTTTAAAAAGACCGGAGCAATTGGATAAGAAAATTGCTAAAGAAATTAATAAACCGCATTATCGTTTTAAATCGCATACCCGCCATGCTTTAGAAGTGGATTATCATCGATTCCGGAAGGAGTTATTAGAGATGTTAGCTTAGTAATGTAGCCTGTATTAGACGAAGTCGTAATACAGGCTACATTAAAATAAAATCTACACCACCTGAACTCAAGCCCGATTTGCCCGCTTAAGCAAAGCACCCATAATTTTTTCCACCGCATGCACATGCGGTTTCCCCTGTTGCAAGATCGCTTGCGTTCGTTCATCACAATACGATTTCACTTCTAAATCCGGGAAAATATAAAATTGCTTATTTTCTACTGCCTGCACAATATGCTCCGCCACTTCCAACGCCGGACGTGAATGACTTAATAATTGATGTAAAGAATTTTGAAATGCAGTGTTGCTCTCTTGATTGCTCAATAAACTAGTATCTGTGAATGAAGGAAAAACTACAGACACGTTAATGGGTGTTTGCAGTCGCTCAAGATCAAAATACAAAGATTCGGTGAGTGCTAAAACTGCATGCTTAGATATGGAGTAGGCCGCTGTTTGTGAGCTATTGCATAAAGCATATAAACTAGCGATATTTACAATCCGAGAATCCCGTTTCTGCGCCAACAATAAAGGCATAAAAGCATGAATCATATGCCAGGTGCCGTATAAATTAACATCCATCACTTGCTTCAATTGCGCAGGACTTAGCTCCCAAACTGACGCCATAGACCCAATAATTCCTGCATTATTGTATAAATAATCAACATGACCTAGCTGATCTTTGACCCAGGTCGCTAATTCTTGCACTTGAGATAAGTCGGTTAAATCACAAGTTCTTAGCTTTACTAAATCCCCAAAGTCAGCTTTTAAACTTAGGCCTTCCATTTCCAATTTAGGCGCGTTTTTATCCACCATAAGGGTGATGACCCCTTGCTGGAGGTAAAGTCGGCTTAGGGCTAAGCCTATGCCATTTGCTGCACCAGTAATGAGGGCTATTTTCATTATTCCTCGCAACTTATTGAATAAATTAAAATTTTACCTAATGTAGAGTGGGGTCGTGACCCAACGGTCATAACTCAACCTACAGGCGGCCAGGCCGCGGCAGGTAGGGTGTCTATTTTTTGCTATACTTAATATACAAAACTTGAAAAGGACAAATTTTGAACAAATTTCAAAGACCAGAGGACCCTTATGAAGTTCCAGCGGAGCCTTATGAATATCCCGCAGAACCTTATGAGTATCCCGAAGATCCTTCGGAGTATCCATTGGAGCCCGAACCTTTTGAGCCAGAAGATCCGAATAATCCAGAGCCTGAACCAGGTTTTGAAAAATAAGCTAGGCTTTCATTAATGCGCTTAAGGCTGCACCAATATCCTTTGCTCGCATTAAACTCTCTCCAATCAGAAAAGTATTAATATCGTGAGAACGCATAAGTTGGATGTCTTCAGGGTTATTAATACCACTTTCTGTAATAATTAATTTATCTGCTGGAACCTCATTCCGTAAATCAATACTTAATTGAATATCAGTGACAAAGCTATGTAAGCTGCGATTATTAATACCGATTAAAGTCGTAGGTAATTGCACTGCACGCGCTAATTCTTCACGAGTATGACTTTCTACCAGAACCGCCATCCCAAGTTCTTGAGCTAATTGGGTATAATCTAATAGTTGCGTATCATCTAAGAGCGCAACTATTAGCAGTATACAGTCAGCATTTAAAGCCAAACTTTCATGAATTTGATAAGGGTCTACTATGAAATCTTTACGCAAAACCGGCAACTGACAATGCCTTTTAGCTAAGGAAAGATAATCTGCATGTCCTTGGAAAAAATCCACATCAGTGAGTACGGAAAGACAACGAGCGCCATGTTGTTCATAAATCTGTGCTATTTGCGCTACATCAAAGTCTTCGCGAATTAAACCTTTACTTGGTGAGGCCTTTTTTATTTCTGCAATAATGGCAGGGGTCGTTTTAGCTTGCAAAGCAGCGACAAAATCTCGGCGTTCCAGTTTAGGATGTTGTTCGAGTTGTGATAAAGGACTTTTTTGTTTGGCCTGAGCGACCTCAGTTAATTTATGTTGGGCAATTTTTTCTAAAATACTGGTCATTTTGCTGCTTCTTGATTGAGGGTTTGCGTCAATTGTTTCAATTCAGTAAAGCAACGAGCAGCTTTACCACTATCAATGGCATTTTTTGCTTGTATCAAGGCCTGCGCAAAAGAACAATGATCTTGTGCACAATAAATTGCAGCAGCAGAATTTAACAAGACGATATCCCTTGCTGCTCCCATTTTACCTGCAAAAACCTCTTCAATGAATTGTAAACTTTGAGCAGGGGAGTCTACAATGAGTTCATCTAAAGATTGTAGGGCTATACCATACTCTTCCGGATTAAGTACCCACTCTTTGAATTGTCCCTGATGATATTCCACAACATTGGTTTTATCCGCGATACTTATTTCATCTAAACCATCTTGTGAATTAATCACTAAAACCCGCTCACTTCCTAAATTAACTAAGACTGTAGCAATAGGTTTTAGCCATGCTGCAGAAAATACACCTACCACCTGTCGTTTAACGTGAGCGGGATTCACCAAAGGGCCCAATAAATTAAATAAAGTACGAATACCAAGTTGCTGTCTAGCAGTGCGCGCGTGTTGCATTGCAGGATGATATTGCGGAGCAAATAAGAAGGCTAAACCACATTGTTTAATACAAGTTTGCATATCTTTATCTTGTAGGCTGAGCACAAAACCTGCTTCTTCGAGTAAATCCGCACTACCGCTGCGACTGGAAACGGAGCGGTTACCATGCTTAGCCACGGGAATTCCTGCTGCAGCTACCACAAAGCTGCAAGCCGTAGAAATATTGAAAGTGTTTTTGCCATCACCACCGGTGCCCACTATGTCAATTAAACCGGGACCTAGATCTAGAGTATGAGCTAATTGCTGCATCACCTTTGCGGCTGCAGTTAGTTCTTCAATAGTCTCTCCCTTCATGCGCATTAAAGCCAAGAAGGTCGCTATTTGCAGATCATTAAGCTGTCCGGACATGCAATCATGAATAACATCATGCATTTGTTGACTGTTTAAATGAGTCTTGGCAATAAGCTGTTCGAATAGTTGATTGGGCTTCATAATGTAGAAAGTTCTCTAATAATTGCAGACCGAATTGGCTTAAAATAGCCTCTGGATGAAATTGTAGCCCAAAAAGTGGGTATTGACGATGTGCGATTGCCATAATCGTTTCTTCAGCCCAGGCATCAATAGTAAAACAGGAAGGAAGACTGGCGACTTCTGCTACCAAAGAATGATAACGAGTGGCCTGAAAAAGATTGGGAATATTTTTAAATAAACCTTGTTG
>SCSO01000380.1 GCA_004297865.1 Legionella sp. | reverse complement strand
GGAATACGTTGGCAAGATTGTTGAGGTGGAGGCTTATTTAGGTGCTCATGATTTGGCTGCACATAGTTCTAAGGGGCTTACTCCGCGTACTTCAATTATGTATGGTGAACCTGGGCATGCTTATGTGTATTTAATTTATGGGATGCATCATTGTTTTAATATTGTCACTGAACCTGCGGGGGTGGGGGCAGCGGTGTTGATTCGCGCTTTGGAACCGGTGAAGAATATTGCTAGCCGTACACAGGGGCCAGGGTTGTTATGTAAGGCTATGCACATTGATAAGCAGTTGAATGGGGTGGATCTTATTGGAGATCAGTTGTTTATTAGTCCTGTGGAATATGCCACACCTTTGGAAATTGTGACATGTAAACGAATTGGTGTGGATTACGCGAAGGAATGGGCTCATGAATTGTTGCGGTATTATATTAAGGGGAATGTTTTTGTTTCTCGTAAGGTGGGTCGTGACCTAACATAAAAAATGCCTGCCTGTGCAGGGCATGACAAAGAGCATCCTCTTGCATTCATTTTAAAAAAATGACACCATGGGCGCGTTGATCTTTTATAGCAACATGGATTGTTTTTTTCCGCATTTTTCCATTAGATTACCATTATACTGGTGCTTCAATCGCTGTTTTAAAAGGTCTGCATTCGTTAATTCCGTAGATTATTTGGAGATGCACAATGAAAAAAATGTTTTTTGCCCTAGGACTAGGATTAACACTGGCGAGCAGTGTTTATGCAGCCAACTCTAATGTAGATATACTTAATAAAATGATGACCAATGCTTTGGAACCATTTCAAAGCGCAACCACTGTTGCCAAATTTAATTTTAATGCTTTGGATATGAATGATGAGCGTGTTCTGAAAGTTGATGTGAACAGCTTATACAGTAAAGTGGGTGCAAAAAATAAAGTTGAACTTAAAATAGATAATTTAGCTTATGATTTTGGTAATGGTACTGCTCCTAAAACGACTGTGAAAGCGGCTTTTAATACCGATATCACTAAAATTGTAAGTCCAGATCAACTAGAAGAAATTATTCCAAATTTATCCACAATTATTGAAAATTTCGCTAAAGATTATACAGAAGAATTTGGCGATGCAATCACCATTGAAAGTGTGGTCACTTCTACTAGCAAAGACACGGATGGCAAATACATCGGTTTAAATGGATTTATTTCATTCAAGATTGATCTAAGCAAAGTACCTGCTGAGGAAGTTAAAGAAATTCCTTTAACAGAAGCTGTAGTTTCTTTGGGTGTTAATCTAAAAACTGGTATTAGTATTGACGGTTATATTGTTAGCAATCCTGCAAGCTACTATTTCGACCGTGATCAGAAAGGTTTGAAAGAATACTTTGAAACATTGCTTTCTGGAGATACTGAGACTTTAAATACTCTCTTAGCATTTTTGGTTCAATTAGATCGTTATGCTGAGATTATTGCTGAAGGCGCGACTGACATGGACTTGAGCAAAATCGTTCACTAAGAGTCTTCCCTGTCATCTCCGTTTCGCGGAGATGACACTCATGTTTCATCCTACTTTGTTAAAAAATCGAGGTCCTGACTGAGGACTAGTGGCAATATCTGCATCATCATTGGAAACCGCTTTACCCCATGCTTCAGCGCACTAAGCATCAGCAGCGTTCAAATCAGAGAGAAACTACTCCCCAAAGAAGATGCTGCTATTCAATTTATTGAGGTAAAGGACGTTTTGCCTATAAAGGGAACGAAAGTAAAAAAGGTTTTGCATGAAATTTATAGGGATTACAGAGTCATTAAATAAAAAAACAGGGGGCAAGTCGCTTTTCATCTTTTCAAAAATTTTAAGTTGATGAAAAGCGACTTTTATTTCAATTGAATTGAAACTAACTCCAAAGATAATTCACACCAAGCCTAGCAACACTGGCAGTTAAATTATGATTGTGATTAATAAAGCCTTGTGGTTCAACAATTCCAGTTAATACCCTTTGACGATAAGTAGTATACGCTTTGCTTCCAAGGTCTACATATAAATATTCTGCTTTTGCACTCCAATTAGTAGCAAATCGCCATTCTAACCCTCCACCCGCTGTCCATCCTGTTTCAGTTTTATTAGAAGCTTCTGAGTAAATGCTTGGGTTAGTTTGTATGAACCTGAGTTCATCACTATAGTGTACTTTTGCTATAGCTAATCCTCCAGTACCATATAGGAACCATGCATTGCTTGCATAACCAATTCGAGCTCTAACTGTAGATAACCAATCAGTAGAAGCATGTTCATTAACATTTATACTTACAGTAGGAGTAATAATTGCTGTTACATTTCGATGAGCATTAAATTTTGCGTAATCAAAGTCACCCTCTAATCCCAATACATAGTTATTAAATTGATAGTTAGCACCTACTTGCCCCCCTCCAATAAAACTAGAATTTTTTAAAGAAGCGTTTGCATTGTCAACAACATTGGTTGGAGAAAAAACATTAGAAGGAGGGTTAATCTCCCAGTTGAAGTTAGACTTACCCCAAATTCCTCCACCATTTA
>SCSO01000379.1 GCA_004297865.1 Legionella sp. | reverse complement strand
GCATCATGGGCATGCCCACCTATGGCAATACAAGTTCATCTGTTCATAATTGGCAAGTGCGTGAATGGAATCATACGCTAGAAAAGCCTAAAAAAATCGTTGCTGCCCCTTATGATCCTGATGCAGTCTCATTTAATCAGGAATTGGAAGTGGAATTAGGCGCTTCTACTTTAGATTTCTTAATAGACTCCGGTTTAAAGCAATTGTTACCGCATTTTATGTTGCTATCTGCCGCGATGATTACCGGGACAAGGGGAACTGAGCCACGAGTTGATTATGAAAACCACATTACGCACCCTCAAGTAGCTTTTCCCAAGAAAATGCGGGATGTCAGTTATCTGATCCCTGTAAAAGATGATGAAGCGGGTAAACACTTAAAATTGATTTTGCTAGAAATCGAAAAAATGTTAAATGAGTGTGCCAAAAACGGAAAATTCCCCATCACTTACGCCATTTATGTACGTTATATTAATGGTACTAACGGCGGTTTATCGACTACCGGCACTATTAATGAAGATGAGCGTATTTTAGCAATTGATATGGTGACTCATCCCGAAGCACCGGGAATAAGTCTTTTTGAACAACAATTTATGCAATTCTTAAAAGAGAATGGGTTCAACTCCAGGCATCATTTGGGGAAAAATTTTCCTTATGGAATAGAGACTTACACGCAATTCTTAGATTCTGAAGAAATGGAGGCTTATTTTAAAGCCCTTTTACGGTGGTATAAAACACCAGACAAGGAAAATGGATTGCAACGTCTTAGTAATTCGCCCTTTGTGACCCCTTATATGGAGAAAATGCTCACTGTGGCAAATCCGCTGACCTTGAGACCAGAACAAGGTCGACCACCCCGGGAAAGACCTCATAAGGACCATACAGAGGTAGAACGACGTGATTTTCTAGTTAAATTGCATGCAGGCATTAAGAAGCGCGCTGCGCCTAACCCTGCGGCTAGTGAAGCACAGACTAATTTCTTGGCTCAATGTCAGGCCGAATTAGATAAACTTAACCTCAGTATTGAACAACAGCAACGGCAGCCTCAGCCCATCTAAACACCATTTCTCTAGGCCCTGAGACTTATTCGTGGGGCCTAAGGCTCGTTTTTTGTAGGTTGGGTCATGACCCAACATAACCATTTCCTCTATGCTCAAGGATAGATTCCTACCAGAGCGGTAATTCGAGTAAACCATTATTGTTTGAAAATTAAACAAAGGGTATAAAAATTTTATAAATTTATTAGCAATTTATAGAGTATTAGCTAAACTTAATTTATAAGAATAACCCCGAGTGTTTATATGGATATAACGCCATTTTTCAAATTAATGGTCGAAAAAAATGCTTCTGACTTGTTTTTTAGTGTAGGCGCACCGCCAAACATTAAAATTGAAGGCGTTACCTCGCCTATTGGTAAGGTATCCGTTAAATCACAACAAATGGCAGAAATCATCCTCTCGTTAATGAGCGATAACCAGCAAAAAGAATTTGAAAAAAATATGGAACTGAATATGGCCTTTTCTGTCATAGGAGTAGGTCGCTTCAGGATTAATATCTTTCGCCAACGTGGCGAAGTGGCTATGGTTATTCGCTATATTAAAGGGGAAATTCCTTCTATTAGGGACTTGAAATTACCCATAATTCTGGAAACTATCATTATGGAGTTGCGTGGATTGGTATTGATAGTGGGTTCCACTGGTTCTGGTAAATCCACCACTTTAGCTTCGATGATCGATTATCGTAATGAACATCATCGCGGTCATATTTTGACCATAGAAGATCCTATTGAATATTTGCATAAACACAAAAAATCCATTGTAGATCAACGAGAAATCGGTATTGACACTCTAAATTATGATAATGCTTTGGTGAATGCTATGCGTGAAGCGCCAGACTTGATTCTCATTGGAGAGATCCGTGAACGTAGCTCGATGAAACACGCCATCGCTTATTCCGAAACGGGACATTTATGTATCAGTACCCTACATGCTAATAATGCCAACCAAGCCATTGAACGTATTATTAACTTTTTTCCCGAAGATGCTAAACAACAAGTGTTATCAGATCTTTCTTTAAACCTACGTGCCATTATCTCTCTGCGCTTGATTCCTGGCATTCACAATACACGAGTTCCTGCAGTAGAAGTTCTATTAAATACCCCCTATATTGCTGATTTGATTGAAAAAGGTAAAATTGATGAAATTAAAGAAGTGATGGCTAGAAGTAATGAGCAAAACATGCAAACCTTCGACCAAGCCTTATTGAAATTGTACTATGAGGGATCTATTACTAAAGAAGATGCTATCAAATACGCAGATTCAAAAAATAATGTGGGTTTACACATCAGACTTAGGGAAGAGTCCTCTGAGATTGATACCCAAAACTTATCAATCCAACCCGACGACCTCGATAAGCTAAAATAAACATTGCCTATTAATGTACATCATGTTAAAATAATCTACAATTTTTGTACACGTATTCATTCGTATGACCAAGAGCTTTGTATTTGAAAACATCACCTTAGGCGATCCCTCGATTTCCGGCCACGTGTGTTACCCCAATGCGAAATATGCTTCGGTGACGGATAAAGCTCATACTCAAATTATCTATAAAGAAAACAAATTTGGCATTTCGCTGTATTCCCGGTTAGAAGTGGCTTTTAGTAAATTAGCTCAATTATTTTTTGAAAAAAACACTATCGCTCCGCAAGAATTAGTGGTAAATCAAAATCAAGAAGTGCTTGGTGTCGCGATAGATCACCTTTGTTATGTAATTAATAAAAGAGAACAGGGTAAAAGGAATTATTGCAAACTCAAAAACAAAGTGAATTGTGATTATACGCCCGTTAAAATCAAGAGTAATACCGATATTCCCATTTATTTTTTAGATAAATTTCCCGATGAATATTTTGCCGATTTATTGCAAGCGGAAGCAGATAAAAAAGTACGCATTGATTATGCTTCTTTAGCTAATGTCACAGCGGGTTCCTACACCCTGGAAGAAGATGATTTACACAAAGGGAATATCTGTTTTTATCTAGTGCGTAAATCCAAAAAATCAGTCCCTACCGTAGTATTTTGTAAAATCGATCATGATTTAATGTTCATGAATAGCATTATGTCTTTTTATGATTTGCGTATAACCAATTGGAACAAAACACTGCATGCTTATGACATTAGCGCAGTAGATTTAATAGATTTTCCAAAATTAGAAACTTCCCTTAACTTTTATTGGCCGACCAGAAAGAGTCTATTTCCTTTCTTGCTGCCCAATAAGAAATATCGTACTGATAGAGAAGTGGATTCGTTTTGTAGCATAGGTAAAAAACCAGAATATATAAAAGCTAAATGGATGAATTTTTATAAACATATCTTAATTTCTCAAGATGAGATTATTCACTCCTTATCGCAATGTTTGGATAGTAATGATCCTGCAGAACGCGCGCATATCAATCTTATTACGCAATCTATTATTACCCGCCAAGCGCATTTGCGCGCGGTTTTGTTTTCTATTGCAGAATTTAGAGAATTTGTTAAGAAACTTACTGTTAAAGAAAAAGCAAGTTTAGTTAAAGAGGTGGGCAATAAAAACAAGACTTCTAGTAAAATGGCCACCTATCATGAGTTATGTACTGATGCGACTAAAGGTATTACGAAAGGAGATACTCCTTTACATGTCGCTATTAAATTAGGTGAATATCGTTATGATGAAACCCTCCAAATGTTTGGTCAATACATCAATCAGTGCAATAACTTAAATCAACGGCCCATTGATATCGCTTATGCTCTAGAACAACAACAAAAGCAACCTGCAAAGGATATTCGTTGTGACATGCCTTATATCAGAAAGCATTTATTGGAAAATGGCTCAACTAAAATAGCCGGTATAGACAATACTGAAATTCTCAATACTCGGTTTAAAACATTTTATATCAATCGTGCTGAAGCGACATTGAATTATGAGGAACTGAGCGATACCTTAAGAGAAATTGGTGAGGATCATAGTTTCTCACTAAAATTTAAAAAGAATTTAGCGATTGAATGTGTTGAACGATTCATTGAAGGTGCGCAAAACCGGCCAGGGTACAAAAAAATGCTTCTACGGTTAAAAGTAGATATGAATGGAGACGGACCGGGTGCGGATAATTTCAAATACATACGACAACATAGAAATTCGTTATGGTTTATTAGACAAATCTTCGGTTTGTATGGAGAAACCTATAGTCTCGGCGAAATTCGTAATCTTATTGACGATGCTTTAAGTCGTATACCGGCTAAAGAGCCAAATTGTTTTTCTTTCTTCAGTGGTAACTCTCAAGAAATCCCAGAATATTCCCAACGTCCAATAATGGCAGCTTAGCTAAGTTTTTCATTCTTTGAGAAATTTCTAAAATAAAGCTAGTAAAGTTATTGATCATCGCTTATGATTTTATTGTTTAACTACTATGGAGATAACCAATGAAATTATGGAAAGCACTTTGTGGTTTTGCATTAACTGTTTGTTATTTACCCGCTTTGCTCGCAGCTCAATCTCCTGCAGGCACTTGGACTACTATCGATGATAAAACTGGTGCTAAAAGAGCAGTAGTTAAACTCTCAGTTGCCGGCGGTACATTAAATGGAAGTATTATAAAAGTTTTCCCACAACCAGGTGATACTGGTATTTGTTCAAAATGCCCAGGCGCTTTCAAAGACAAAAAAATTCAGGGTTTAGGTTTCATTTGGGGACTTAAAGATCAGGGTAATGGCGTGTGGAGTGGTGGTTCTATTCTAGATCCTAAAACAGGTAAAATTTACAAAGCTAAAGTGACTATAGATGGTAACAAGTTATACGTCCGTGGTTATATCGGTGTTTCTGCTTTAGGTCGTACGCAAACTTGGATTAGATAAGAGATATAGTCCTTCTAGATCCCTCGGCTTGAACGAGGGATCTAAATAATTAAAATCAAAAAAACCTGTTATTTTATAAAAAGCCAATTACAATAGTTCTTATTCAATTTTCCTACTGAAAAAAAATGCTCGATCTACAAACTGCCAAAAAAGCCATAGATCCTTTGAAGCGTCCGCCTCATTCAGTCGAAGCAGAACAATCCATCATTGGTGGTTTAATGCTAGACAATCAGGTCTGGGATAAGATCTCGATCAAGTTATGCGAAGCCGATTTTTATCGAACAGAACATCGTATTCTTTATCGCGCCATTACTGCTTTAGCCAAAAGAGATCAACCTTTTGATGTGGTGACTTTGCTGGATGCATTAAAAAGCAATAACGATTTAGACGATGCTGGGGGTGAAGCTTACCTTTTCGAATTAGCGAATAATACTCCCAGTGTGGCTAACGTTAGTGCTTATGCTGATATCGTTCGGGAAAAATCCGTACAAAGACAATTGATCGGAGTGGCCACTGAAATTGCAGACTCTGCCTACAATCCTGCCGGGAGAGAAGTTCCCGAGCTCTTGGACTTAGCGGAAAGTAAAGTCTTTGCTATTGGTGAACAAACAGCTGGTGATGGTGGGCCAGAAAATATCAAATCTATTTTAGTGCGTGCTGTAGAAAAAATTGACGCACTTTATCATAACGGAGATGCCATCACTGGTTTGGCTACTGGTTTATCCGATCTAGATGAAATGACCTCCGGTTTACAACCCTCGGATTTAATTATCGTTGCCGGCCGTCCTTCTATGGGTAAAACCACTTTAGTTATGAATATGGCGGAACATGCGGCAATCAAAGGCGGTAAGCCAGTATTAGCCTTTTCTATGGAAATGCCTTCCGATTCTTTAGCAATGAGGATGATGTCGTCGTTGGGTCGTATTGATCAACATCGTATTCGTACGGGTAAATTAGAAGAAGACGATTGGCCCCGAGTCACCTCCGCGGTGCATATGCTTTCGGAAGCGCCTTTATTTATTGATGATAGTCCTGCTTTAAGCCCAGCAGAAATGCGTGCACGTGCAAGACGCTTAGCTAAGGAACAAGGGCCACTAGGTTTGATTGTGGTGGATTATTTGCAATTAATGAAAGCCCCTGGTTTTAGCGCAGATAATCGTACCGCAGAAATTTCAGAAATTTCTCGTAGCTTAAAATCTTTAGCTAAAGAATTACAAGTTCCAGTCATTGCTTTATCGCAGTTGAATCGTAGTTTGGAGCAACGTGCAGATAAACGCCCAGTAATGTCTGATTTAAGGGAATCAGGCGCGATTGAGCAAGACGCGGATTTAATTTGTTTTATTTATCGGGATGAAGTTTATAACGAGGACAGCCCGGATAAAGGTACTGCAGAAATTATTATTGCTAAACAAAGAAATGGTCCAATTGGCCGCGTACGCGTTGCCTTCATTGGTAAATACACACGCTTTGAAGATTTAGCTTTTAATGGGTATCAAGGAGTCGATTAAGTGTCCAGGCCAACAAAAGTTCTGATTGAGCCGAGTGCTTTATTACATAATCTTGAGCGCATTAAAAAGTATGCTCCGGGAAAACAAGTTATTGCCATGGTGAAGGCCAATGGCTACGGTTGTGGTGTGGATAAAGTAGTGCCTCATTTAGATGGTCGAGTCGCAGGGTTTGGCGTGGCTTGTCTTGAGGAAGCAATGAATATTCGTGCTCTGGGATGTCAAACACCTTGCATCCTTTTCCAAGGCGTTTTTTCTCCTGATGAATTACAGATTGTTTCGCAACATCAATGGTCTTGTGTGATTCATCAACCGCAACAACTGCAATGGTTAATTAATACTCCTTTGTCTAAACCCATTAAAGTTTGGGTGAAAGTTAATACGGGAATGAATCGTTTAGGTTTTAAACTGGAAGAGTTAAATAGTGTCAGAGAAGCCTTACAAAATTGTCCTTGGGTGGATCCTGATTTAGGTTTAATGACCCATTTTTCTTGTTCTGACGAACCCCAGCGTATTGAAAATAGCCAACAATTAAAAGCTTTTCAAAGTATTGATGCTCACGGATTTAGTCAGTTTAGTCTGGCTAATTCTGCTGCGATTATTTCTTTACCCGAAGCGCATGCTGATGTGGTTAGGCCAGGTATTATGCTTTACGGTGTTTCGCCCTTTGCCCAGCAAACAGCTAATGACTTAGGTTTAATACCGGTTATGCGTTTTATGTCAGCTATTACCGCTATCCACCGGCTTCCGGAACGTGCACAAGTTGGTTATGGAGGAACCTGGACCAGTGAGCAACCAGTCAGTATAGGAATAGTGGCTGCAGGCTATGGTGACGGCTACCCAAGACATATTACTCCGGGAACCCCGGTTTGGGTTGAAGGTGGGGAAGCCACTATCGTAGGAAGAGTTTCTATGGATATGTTGGCCATTGATTTAACCTCGAGACCTGATGTGAAACTCGGGGATTCCGTAGAACTTTGGGGTACGCATGTATTAGTGGAAAGAATAGCTCAAGCGGCTGGAACCATTGGTTACGAACTCTTATGTCAGATTTCTGAACGGGTACGCCATGATTAGCACGCATGATATGGATAATAACTATCCGTGATGCTAGAATGGCAACCGATTTGTAGTAAATTATCCAAATTATTTTGGACGGAAAGTAAAATATAACCTATTAATCAGGTGGTTTGTGATGAAAAAATTAACTGTAGCATCCTTGTCATTGTCTTTTTTACTAGTAGGCTGCGCGCCCATGAATAATGAAGGCGTAGGTACTATATCCGGAGGGGTGGTTGGTGGACTCTTAGGAAGCCAATTCGGGGGCGGCTCAGGGAAAGTACTTGCTGCGGGTGCTGGTGCACTGATTGGCGCTTATTTAGGCGGGCAAATCGGTAAAACGATGGATAGACAAGATCGCTTAGAAATGCAGCGCGCTTTAGAAACCGCACCAACTGGTAGAGCAGTGGTTTGGTCTAACCCAGATACCGGTAACCGTTATACTGTTGTACCTACTAGAACTTATTATCGTTCACAACAGGCCTGCCGTGAATACACTACTACCGCAATAATTGGTGGTAAGAGAGAGCAAATCCACGGAAGAGCTTGCCGCTTGTCTGATGGTTCTTGGCGTGTAGTCAACTAAAATACTGGGCTTTGGCCGCTATTAGCTTAGCCAAAGCCCTTTTTCTGTCAAAAAAGCCTTTAATGCCCATTTGTGCTATATTTATACAGTAGCCCATCGAAATTAGTACTCATGGAGTGAATTATGGCTCACCTCATACACAATGTTCTTCCTATGCCTCCTCGCAAAATTGTCTTTATTAATCCAGAGGAAACGGTTAAGCGCAGCATTAATTTAATGACTGAACTGGATATAGGTGCCTTGGTTGTTATTGATGTAAACCAAAAATTAATTGGTATTGTCAGTGAACGGGATATTGTACGTTCTTGTTTAAATCGAGGTGCTAACCTTGATCATATGAAAGCCAAGGATATCGCATATAAGAATGTGACTATTCTAAGTCCGCATGATCCGGTTGATAAAGCAATGCAAGCAATGACTACCACGAAAAGAAGACATGTTTTAATTAGTGAAAATGATGAATTTATTGCTATTTTGTCGATTGGGGATGTGCTTTATCATTTGTTAGATGATAAGGCGAGGGTCATTGAGCAATTAGAAAATTATATTCATACGTATTAAAAAGAAAAATGTTGGACCTAACCATCATCATCCTTGTCGTTCCCGCGCAGGGAATCCATTTTTGTAGGTTGGGTCGAGACCCAACAAAAAATCTTGGGCAAAGATAAAATGGTTATGTTGGGTCTCGACCCAACCTACAACGACTAGACAAGATCTCACTTCATACCTTTAGCGACATTCACCCATTTCAATGCTATATTAATTAATCATTTAAACTTAAAGCCAATCTACCTATGCAAATTAAAATTCGGATGTTTTTTTTGCTGTTCTTCTTCAGTTCCATGCTTTGGGCTGCTCCAACTTGGTATACCCAAAACACAAAGAAAAACACAGTTCTGAACGTAGAGCTTTTTCTCTCTTCGACTTGCGAACATTGTCATAAAGCCGATGCTTTTTTTCATAAATTGGAAGCAAGTAATTCTTGGTTAAAAGTTAAACGTCATATCATTAACGAAGACAAAAGCGCTTTGGATCAATTTTATCAATTGTTAAATGAGCAAAACATGGGGGATTTTGCGGTACCTTCCGCTTTCTTCTGTGACTCACGATGGGTAGGTTTTGTCAATGAAGCCACCACAGGAAAGGATCTCTTAAAGGGATTGCAGTACTGTAAAAAACAAATCGAAAAAAATGGAACACTGGATAAAACAACTATTGATGTATTAAAGCACTGGGCTAATGCCAATTTATTTGATACGTCCATGGACCAACAACCTAAAGTGTCCAGCTATATCGTCATGATGGCGATAATCGATGCGTTAAATCCTTGTGCTTTATTTTGTCTAATGGGCTTAATCGCACTACTTTTGATACAAAATGAAACAAGAACTCGTTACATTAACGGCTTCTTGTTTATTGCTGCCTTAGGCATGGTGCATTATTTGCAACAAGTGTATCCCACAGTCTTTTTTGAATCTTTGATCCAATTACGTTGGCTTGTAGCTTTGATTGGCTTGCTCACCTTGTTTTTCGCAGTACGTATTTATCAAAATAAGCCTATAAAATATTTATCAGGATTCTTAGCCATTTTGTTAGGATTAAGTTTACAAGCCTATCAACAGACCTGCTTAATGAACTGGTCATTTATTACACAGCAATGGCTCTCGAATCAGAAATTAACTGCATTGGAATGGGTTCTTGCTCAAAGTGCTTACCAATTATTATATTTATTACCTTGGGTCTTTTTAATCCTTATTATTCAATGGTTGTTAAAAAAGCAAAAATTAGTGCAATTGCAACCCTTATTGAAAATTATTGGTTTGGTTTATTTAATAGGTTTAGGATTATTATTAATCATATACCCAGCCGCCTTGGCATATCTGAATTTGTCCTTGTTATTGCTCATTTCTTTTGCAATTATAGGTGTAATTTTATACAAATTAAAAATATAGCGAGGGGTTTTGAGTATTTTCACTAATTTAGAATATAATTAATAATATACGGATAAAACAGTAGCAAATAGGCTTATGGATGACCGAGCTGAATACCAACATCTATTACCAATTACTCTAGAAGTAAAAAAAGGAGTGACTTACTTTTGGTGTAGCTGTGGTCAAAGCAAAAATCCCCCATTATGTGATCGGGGGGAGTGTTGTAATGAAAAAGCCATTGCTTTTGTAGCCGAAGCAAATGAGGATGTGACACTTTGTAATTGTAAACAAACGAAAAATCCACCTTTTTGTGACGGTTCACATGCGAAATTACTGCTAGAAATAATGAAAAAGAAGCTCAAATAAATTGAGAAAGGGATTTTTCAAATGATCAATGATTATATAAAAAGAAAGATTGTGAATGCAATTGGTAATTATGAGAGCAAACTCGATTTGATGCAATTGCAGGTTAATACGTTAAAAAATGTGCTTAAAGAGCTTTTAGATGGCCCTATTAGTCGTAATTATGAAGTCAGCGATTATTTAGCCCCAATACAAAAACAATTAGAAGAAGAATTTGACCCCGAAGCCTTAGAAAGGAAGGCAAAATATCTTTCTACAGAGATTGATAAATTAGAAAAGAAAAAGACACGTAAAACTAAAGAATTATCCGGATTAGTCAAAGAAAGTACTGATTCGATTAGTCGCCTAGCTACCAATAATTCCGATAAGCGCGCCGTGAGTAATTTACAAAAATTACTTGCCGAAGGGGCTAAGGGCCAAGATATTTTAGTTAATTTTAACGAAGTATTATCCCAATGCGTTTCCTCAGTCATTAAACAATTGGAAGAATCAAATGCCGCAGAAGCAACTCCCAATTTTACGGAAATTAATATCCAAGTTAACGATAGCCTGCAGCAATTACTCAATCACTTATCTATCCCCAGAGATTTAGAAGAGAAAAAGGAAGAAATCAAAGCGGGCTTAGAACATCGCATGAAAAGCGATGAGTTGACTAAAATTATCGATGGGTTAACTGATTTGGTCGTGGATTCCTTTAATCTAGAGCAAAATCGTTTTAAAGGTTTTTTGGAGCAATTAACGACTCAATTGCAAGATGTGGATGTCTATCTGAATACTTCTGTAGAAAAAGGACAAGAAGCTTCTACCAACAGTTTGCAGTTAGAAGATAGTATTCAAGCGAATATTAACCAAATTAAAACGCAATTAAATACGTCTAACTCGCTGGAGGACTTAGTCAATCACATCAGTAAAAATTTGAATGATATTGGCGATCGTATTAAAAAATATCGCAATGAGGAAAAGATTCGCGAAGAAAAAATGAAAAATAAAATTATCGGCCTTAAATCTAAACTGCAAGAATCCCAACAAGGCGCTCAAGAGATTAAGAATTTACTCACCTATCAAAAATACAAAATTAATCACGATAAACTCACTAGTCTAGCGAACCGCGAGTCTTACGAAGAACATATTGTGGAAACTTATAATCGCTGGCAACGCAGCGAAAAAGCCTTTACCTTAGCGATTTGTGATATAGACAATTTTAAACGAATTAATGACACCTTTGGTCATTTGGCAGGTGATAAGGTCTTAAAAAAGGTTGCTGAAATATTAAAAAAATCCATCCGTAAAATCGATTTTATTGCCCGTATAGGGGGAGAAGAATTTGCCATTATTTTTGAACAAACACCTACCGAAACGGCGCATTTGATTCTGGAAAAATTGCGACACTCTATTGAAACTTGTCAGTTTTATTATAGAGACCAATTGGTACAAGTAACGGTGTCTTTTGGTATGTCCACTACCCTCAAGGAAGACGATATAGAGTCTTTATTCGTTCGTGCTGACAAGGCTTTATATATGGCGAAAAATGCAGGGCGAAATCGTATCCAAATACTCTAAATAAAGAAACTTACTTGATCTTGCTGCAATGATTTGGGATCATCAGGTTTCTTTGTCTTTTAGGTGGTATCCATGAGTAAATTGATTGATATTCCGGTGGTTGTCGAAAGTGGTCAAAAATACACTACAACTCATGGGGTTACTGCCATTAAAGACGGTGTTAAAGCCAATGGGGAAGTGCATGAACGGTTACCTAAGCCCAAATGGTTACGTATAGTCAATCAGACTACTCCTGCCTATCATCAAGTCAAAGAACAAGTACAAAAACACCGTTTGGCTACCGTTTGTGAGGAAGCCAAATGTCCTAATATTGCTGAATGCTGGTCTCATGGAACCGCAACCATCATGTTAATGGGAGCTGTCTGTACCCGAGCTTGCCGCTTTTGTTCAGTCGATACCGGAAATCCGCATGGTTGGTTAGATCTAGAAGAACCTGCTAATACCGCGAATACTGTGGCTTTGATGAATTTAGATTATGTGGTTTTGACCTCAGTGAATCGCGATGATTTACCCGATGGAGGGGCTAACCATTACGCAAAAACCATTCAAGCCATTAAAGAACGTTCTCCCAAGACTAAGGTGGAAGCCTTAACTCCCGATTTTCAGGGGATAGAAAAAGATGTCGCTGTACTATTAGACAGCGGGGTGGATGTCTTTGCCCAAAACGTGGAAACCGTTGAACGTTTAACCCACCCCGTCCGCGATAATCGTGCGGGCTATTGGCAAACCATTAAAGTCCTTTCCTTTGCTAAACAATACCGCCCAGATGTATTGACTAAAACTAGCCTTATGTTGGGCTTAGGTGAGACCGACGAAGAAATTATTCAAACCATGGATGATTTACGCGCTCACAACGTGGATATTTTAACTTTGGGGCAATACTTACAGCCGACTAAGAATCATTTAACTATAGAACGTTATGTTACCCCTGAAACTTTCAATGAGCTTAGACAAATTGGTTTAGCTAAAGGTTTCTTTGAAGTGGCTGCTGGTCCTTTGGTTCGTTCGAGCTATAGGGCTGATCGGGTGTTTAAGAGAGATAACTTGGGTTTATGATTTGTTATGTAGTTATGTAGTTATGTAGTTATGTAGGTTGGATCGAGACCCAACAAGCTCTTACTATGGAAAAGACTTTATGTTGGGTCATGACCCAACCTACAAAAGAAGTGGATCCTCTACCTGCGCGGGAATGAATCAAGCTAACACAACCCCACGCCTACTC
>SCSO01000378.1 GCA_004297865.1 Legionella sp. | reverse complement strand
GTTTGATGCCTATACCGCAATGTTCTGGGAAACGAATTTTCTTAACGCCCATTTCTTTGCGCAAAAATTCAATTATTTTTTTCGCTTCAGGACTGTCTGCTTGCCATTCAATCCCTGCATAGATGTCTTCAGAGTTTTCGCGGAAAATAACCATGTCCGTTTTCCAAGGCTCTTTCACTGGGCTAGGTACTCCAGTAAAGTAACGGATAGGACGTAAACAAGTGTAGAGATCCATGTCTTGACGAATAGCAACGTTTAAAGAGCGTATACCGCCGCCAACTGGAGTAGTTAAAGGTCCTTTAATGGACACAACGTATTGTTTCATTGCATCAACGGTTTCTTTAGGTAACCATTGATCACTACCATAAACTTGAGTCGCTTTTTCGCCTGCATATACTTCCATCCAAGCGATTTTACGTTTGCCACCATAGGCTTTTTTTACAGCCGCGTCAACAACAGCTTTCATAGGAGGAGTAACATCAACCCCAATTCCATCCCCTTCGATAAAAGGAATCACGGGATTATCAGGCACATGTAGTGAACCGTCAGCTGCTACTGTTATCGCCTCACCTTCTGTAGGCACTTTAATCTTGTCGTAGGTCATTGAGAGCTCCAAATTTTTAAAGGATAAATCATATCATGTGAGGGAAAAGAATCCCATAGGGTATTGCGCGTACATGCGGGTTTTCGTGAACGTGCCCGTGAGCGTGCCCGGTTTTTATATTGTGCAATATTCAAAGACGGGCACGGGCATGGGCACGCTCACGGGCACGAAAAAAGGCGTAGGTTGGGTCGTGACCCAACATAACCATATCCTCACCATTCTAGATTTTTTTGTTGGGTCTCGACCCAACCTACAACTAACAAAGGCAATAAGCCAATTCAAGACAGTTGCTACGCGTGGTTTTCGTGAGCGTGCCCGGATTTTATATTGTGCAATATTCAAAGACAGGCACGGGCATGGGCACGCTCACGGGCACGAAACAAGTCGTTGTCCAACCTACACATTTAAGCCTGCAGTAACATTTTGATCTGTTCATTCAACTGATCGTAACCTGCCTCTACGTTAATATATTCGCTTTTAGCTAAGTAAACAGACAGCGAACCATCATCTGTTGCCCCGCGTTTTTGCAAAACGCCATTAAAGCCTGCTATTTTCAGTCGTAAATAATCTTTGAGCTTGGTTACCAAATAAAAATTACGGTAGTAATTTTTAGAATCCATATGAACAATTTGGGCCTCTTTGGCCATATCATGACCAGGTAGGTAATTTTTTAAGGAATAAGAATTGTTATTATGAACCGCCACCACTTTTCCTTCAGGTAAAAGCTCTTTAATACGTGTGGCTAATTTTTTAACTTCTTTATGCGCCTCTGGGCTGTAAGTGCTGTATTGTTTTAAAGTCTTTTTAATCCCTACATCAGTATAAATGCGGTTGGGATCAAACTCATAGCGAGTATTATGGAGATGGAAGACTATATTACGACCACCAGAATGGACTAAGGTAATCAAAGAACCACCGTCTTTGCGAATGACTGACCTGGCAGCTTTTAGTGCAGTTTGTTCGTTATGATGCACATGTACATAGGTTTTGTTCGTTTTACCTTTGAATTGTTTGATGACGACACGTTCATCACCCACCATAACAGTTTGATTTACTGCACATCCTGATAACACTAAAACCAATAAACCTAGGGGAATCCATTTCATAAATAACGCCATTTCGAATAAATTTGTGCAATTATAATGCTCTTGCAGGTGAAAGACAATGACGAGAATCATTGTAAATATTTGTACATCTGGCGAATTCCTTTTATGATCAAGCTTAATTTCCTCTTAGATACCCTTATGAGTCGCTTAATTCTTTTCAATAAACCTTATGACGTGGTCACCCAATTTACTGGCGAACCCCCTACCCTTGCGGATTTTATCGCTTTACCGGGGTTCTATGCCGCAGGCCGTTTGGATAAAAACAGTGAAGGATTATTACTGCTTACTGATGATGGGCGCTTACAACATCAATTAAGTCATCCCAAATTTAACAAAAAGAAATACTATTGGGTGCAAGTGGAAGGCATCCCCACAGAAGCAGCTTTAGCCCCTTTACGTGCAGGTTTGCAAATTGGAGAAATCCGTTTTTTACCAGCTGAAGTCAAATGCATTGCAGCACCACTCCTTTGGGAACGTAATCCCCCTATTCGTGAGCGCAAAGCTATTCCTACCAGTTGGTTGGAAATTATTATTAGTGAAGGTAAAAATCATCAAGTTCGTAAAATGACTGCCGCGGTTGGTTTTCCCACTTTACGTTTGGTGCGTCACCGCATCGGCGATTGGCAATTAGGTAATTTGCAGCCTGGTGAATATCGCATTGAAGAATTGAGCTAACGGTAAGCTAAACGAATTAATAAAGTATCGTTGCCTAATAAGCGTATCCAGGGCCAGAAAAACATGCCAAATAAGGCACTGGCAAAAGGAGCGAAAAGATTGTAGTAAAAACCTAACATGCCGTCGATAAAGCAAATAATCAACTGATACAA
>SCSO01000377.1 GCA_004297865.1 Legionella sp. | reverse complement strand
ATAGCATTTTGGAACCACCTGAATCCATCTCGAACTCAGAAGTGAAACGAAATTGCGCCAATGATAGTGTGAGGTCTCCTCATGCGAAAGTAGGTCATCGCCAGGGTTTTATTCGAAGAAGCGGCTTTTTAGCCGCTTTTTTTTTGCTTTAAATTATCAAAAACATAGACGTAGCCTGTATTCTTTAAAAATCTTTGTAGGTTGGGTCGAGACCCAACAAATACCTTGCGAGTGGTATCTGTTTGGTGATGAAATTGAAGTTTTTAAGGAGGTTATTGATTATCTTATCTCTACCTTCGGGAATATCATAAAAAATATGGATGACTTCCCTAAGGCGATCAGATCGGGAAAGCTGATATATGATGAAAACGATATAGATGATGATGGCAGCTTAGCTCTGCTAATTACATTAGAACCAAATTGGTTGTGGTTGAGCCCAACCTACCATACTTAGCATCCACCTATGCTACTAGCCGCAGAATTAAATATCCGGTATGATGCGGATTTTTGCTCAATTGATTATGAGCGGATAATTTAAGCGGTCATAGTATGCTAATAGAAGAAATTCATCAATTTATAGTGGACGTTGAAAAACATTCAAGGCCTGCTATTGATGATCAATTATTAGTAAGATTAAAATCACATTTTTCTGAAAAAAATGCAAAAGCAGAATTAGCAGATGATGATAAAATTCTACTTAAATCGTGTTTTGTAGATCGTTGGCAGAAGATTTGCGATAAATCCTTTGATTTCACTTTGAGTTCTAAAGATGTAAATCAATACTGGATTTCTTTAGCTAAACGTTTATCAGATTCTCACATTTCTATTTTAATTCCCACTGTGGAAAACATAGAAGATTACACTCTTTTAAAACCAATTTCTAAGATTAAAGAACCAACTCATCTATTAGTTAGCTTTGACGGAAAGACGGTAATTACAAAAAAAGGCCTAGTAGCACATTTGGACACTGTTGGTAAATTATCCGCACGTGCCACAAGGTATAAAAATGATTTAAGGCACATGACGGTTTTAGAGTTATGGCGCTTGAGATCCTGCCAGGATCCCGACCCTTCAATTGTAGTAGATAAAGATAGATATAATAGTATCTGGGATTATTTGAGAAAAAAAATATTTACTCGTTTGCAAGCAGAGGGAGAGTTACCTAAACATTTAATTCCCCAATTGAAAGCATTGGTTGATAAATATGACACGCTTAAAAACGAAGACGGTGATTTTGCTGTTTTTAAATTAGCCTTCCAGGATTTTTTGAAGCAACTGTATCACTGTAAGTTAGAAAATATAAATCAATTATATGGAGTTCCATTAAATCCAAGTGAAGATTATTATTTATTAGATTTATTCATCGATATTCACGAAGCAGATAGTTTTTGTCTAGATGATAAAATGAAATATTTAAAAAATTGGCTAGGCTATAAAAGAGCAGCCGTAAGTAATGACTCTACTAGACAAGGCACTTTTTTTGGAAGTCCTTTAAATAAGTCTCCCCAAAAAATAGTGCAAACTTCGTTTACATCCATGTTCCATTGTTTGACCTCTTTGTTGGCAGTGCAATTTTCACTTTTACCTCTCAGCGGAACAGTAATTAGTATTTGGGATCAAAGCAATACGGTTTTTTCAGAAGCGATACCTTTTTTCAACTCACTATATGATTTAATAGAGCAAGATAAATTAGCAGAGGCACAGGCTTACTATACTGAGTCTTTACCTGCCTTTTTGAAAAATAGAGCAAATTGCACCAGTATTTTAGATATTTTCAATTATAGTGGAACAGCGATTATTAAATGGT
>SCSO01000376.1 GCA_004297865.1 Legionella sp. | reverse complement strand
CCTAATTTAAACCCTGAATTGTATTCACAGCCGAACTAAAGTCTTGGTGAAGATTATTGCTTGATTGCGATATGTGAATTGTAGGTAGGTGAGGGGAGGATGCTGCAGAAGAGGCAAAAATAGACTGACTCGATAATGGTCGAGAGATGGACGTCGCAACATTTTTTCGCCAAGACCCTGCTTCATAATCCGCGTCATTTAAGGAGTTGGGTCGAATTTCCAATTCTGTAAGGGGATCATAAACAGAGGGGGATTCTATCGCTTTTGGACTCGGAACAATTACTTCTGAGTCGGATGCTGTTTTTTCTGTAGGTTCATCCACCAAACTGTTTTGCCCCAGCGGTGCTCGGCCTAGCCCGCGTGCGAGAGCTCGCAGTGCCAATACTATTGCAAAGAATAAAGAGTTTAATAGAGCTAAAAAATACATGACGGGCGTGTCATGATAATGTCCTTGCGCATCAGCTTCTTGTAGCGAAACTCCGGCAAAATCCACGAATTTTTGTCCTTTAACAATGCCTGAAAAAAAAGAACGAATCACTTCAAACCATTCTTGAAAAAAGAATTGTGGTGAGGGATCTAAAAGCAAACCGTCTCTAACTGAGGTTTTGAATTGATCTTCTTGTAAAAGTTCCGCTTTTTCACGTTCTTTTTCCAGTCTTTCTTTCATTTCGAGTAAAGAATCATAGGGGCGAACATGAACTTCCTGCTTTTTTTGTAAATGCAAATAATGCATTCTTAAGCTATGAATAATAAACCCTAAAATAAAAATCACCCCTAAACTGACCCCTGCAATTAATAAAGCAGGTGGAAATGCAGTGGAGGTCATTATCAGGATAGAGCCGGTTAAAAATAAAACGCTGGCTAAAGCCCCATAGGCATACAAACCATTTCTTAACCCTAAGAGGGTTGCGGTAAAATAAGTTCTCGTTGATTGCTCATCCAGTAATTTACGAGCTATATCAAACCGGGAAATTAATAGGGCCAATTCCATTTCTAACTCTTCAATTTCCTGTCGCTGCTGCATTAAATTGGATCGACGTAGATCCCAACGGTCAATCAATGTTTTATAAATCGTTGCCATTCCCTTATCTAATAAAGCTAAATTGCATTTGGATTGAGAAATGAAGAGTCGTTGTTGAAAGTCATATTCCTCATAGATTCTGGTGACGATACAAGCGAGAGTATAAAAGACACACATTGTGGCCATTATGGCAAAAACCGGGGCGGAAAGAGCACTTAAACCCAGCACACCAACATACAAATACAAACCATCAACTAACCCACTTATAGAAACCCCCATATAGGCTTGAATACGTGATTGGGTACTTTGTTTGTGTATTTTATTGAGAATATAGTTTTCTATTTCTTCGGGATTAAGTCGAGGTAACTCTTTAATTTGCTCTAATAAGGCCGCATTCATTTTCATCATGCCTTTGCGGTCTTCCACCATATAGCGTAGCCAAAGCCTGTTTAGAGCGGTAATAATCCCTAGGCCTAATCCCACAGGAACAAAAAGAAAGTTGAGGTCAGCGCCACTGATAATGGCCACTACTTGAATACCGCTACGAGCTCCTTTATAGGCATTTTTTAAGGCTTTGAGGACATCGCGAAAATAAGGCCAAGCGGTGGCAATGAACTTTTTGATTTCATCATGCTCTTCTTTTTCGAAATGGCAGGCTAATAGGGAAAATCCAACTAGGAAAATGGTCTCAGAACTGATGATTGCTAGCCCTTGGGGGGTCAGCATCGTGTCATGCATTAAATCGGAGTCATTATTTGCGATACACATGTCAAAGAAATATTTGAACATGCTATAGGAGGAGCTTAGGGAGTCTAAAACGGCATATAGATAGTAGACCTCACGGCCTTTATCAAGCTGTTTTGCAAAAATCCGTCCTTGGGCGTCAATACGACCGGCGATCGCGAGAATGAAAACTAAATTTGACGTATCCTCTGTAGTATCATCATTCTCCGTAGCATCATTCTTAGACATGATTCAGCTAATCAGGACATCGGTAATTAAGTGCCGCTCATTTTATCTAATAAATGGCCTTGTGTCAATTAAATTCTCATGTTGAATCAAAAAAATACATTTTTATCAGGCAACCAGCAATGGTAGCACATACCATCTGCAAAATAATAATACTTTTTACGAAAAATATCCTCTAATTTGGCCCCTAGACTGTGCCTAAAGCCATAAATTTGCTACGATACTGCACCAAATCACTGAATATAACGGGCACGGATGAGGATTAGATGAGTTCAAAAATCGTTCTCTTTGTTTTTTTGTCAATTATGACTGGAACTCTTATGGCAAAAACTAATACACAAATTTATGGTTATGTTGAGAAAGTAACGCTGCTGGATAAGGACCTTATCTTGTCTGCCAAGCTGGATACAGGGGCTAAATCAGCCTCTTTGAATGCTATCAATATTACTGAAATTGAAGTAAAAGGTATCCCCTTTTTACGATTTACCGTGCCAACTAAACAGGGTAATGTCGTTTTTCAAGGCGAGTATATTGGCAAAGTTAAGATAAAAGTCCGTGCTAATGAGAGCAATCCTGGTGCTTTAAAGCACGCTCCCATTAAGCGCCCAGTGGTGTTATTGCATGTTAAATTAGGTGATAAAGTACGAGCTATTCAGGTCAATCTAACTAGCCGTAAGCGCTTTCTTTATCCCTTATTGCTTGGTAGAGACGCTATTATCGATTTTAATGGTGCAGTAAACCCTGCGTTGGCCTTTACCACCACAAAACCAAAGAGTAGTACTAAATCATGAAAAACAATACGCGTCATGTTTATGGATTGATTCTAACTTTATTAATTGTGGGTTCGGGTATTTTTCTTTATCGGCACATCGTTTTAGATGTCCCTTTGACCGATACAGAAACCATTAATAGTTATATGGTCGAGTCCAATCTCCGCTTTATGGCTGATTCCAATACCCCGATTAAAGCCAGTTTTAATATTCCTTATTTGCCACCTCATTTCGCTATTTTGGATGAGTATTTCGTTTCCCGAAGTTATGGTGTCACGACTAATTTGAATGGGTATAATCGCCAAACGGTTTGGTCAATCCGGCGAGCCCATGGTTTACAATCCTTGTACTATCGAGCTATTTTCCGACAAACGGACAGTAATGAATCCTCATTATCCAAGCCCACTTTTGTTAAATCCTTACCTTTGGATGATAGTCAAAAATCAGCCGTTGAAACCATTACCATGCAAGTACGGCAATCATCAGCAGATATTCAAACGTTTGCTCAAAGCACTATCAAAGAATTAAACAAGCAAGATGGTAATGCGAAGCTTTTAGTGGGAAATGAGTTTAATGATAAAGGTATCATCAACGCGGCCATTTTGATTTTAAATCAATCGAAAATTTCATCCATGCCTGTCCAGGGCATTTATTTAAATCAACAAACCAAAGAGGAACTAAAATCTTTCCTCGCGGTGTTTAACGGGAAAAATTGGATTTATATTAATCCGCGCACGGGCGGTGCAGGTTTGCCAAAAGATTTTTTAGTTTGGCAATATGGTAATGATTCTTTGTTTAATGTGATTGGCGGCAAAAAACCCCAATTTTCCTTAACCGTTTCCCCCACGCCAATGAATGCTTTAAGCATTGCGAAAGCACGAGGCTTGCAATCGGACTCGCAATTATTGCGCTTCTCACTGTTGCAGTTGCCAGTTAAGGTGCAGAACACGTATAAAATCTTATTAACCGTTCCCATCGGTGCTTTTATTATTTTAATTTTGCGAAATTTCATAGGGATTAAAACATTCGGAACCTTCATGCCGGTGTTGATTGCGCTTGCTTTTCGAGAAACGCATGTGGTCTGGGGGATTACTTTATTTATTACCATTGTATCCTTTGGGTTATTAGCGCGCTTTTATCTGGATCAATTAAGGCTGTTGCTCGTGCCGCGTTTGGCAGCGATTCTGACGGTTGTTATTTTATTGATGATCTTTATCAGCGTGTTAAGTCTAAACTTAGGTTTAGACTCTGGTTTATCCGTAGCCTTGTTCCCTATGGTGATTTTAACCATGACGATAGAACGGATGTGTATTACTTGGGATGAGCGCGGTGCAAGTGAGGCCATTAAATCGGGAGTAGGTAGTTTATTCTCCGCAGTTATTGCTTATTGGGCGATGAGCTATGAACCTTTACAATACTTAGTGTTCGCCTTTCCAGAATTATTACTTATTCTGTTAGCCTTCATTTTATGGTTTGGACAATATCGAGGTTATCGTCTCTCTGAGTTGAAACGTTTTAAATCATTGGCGCGTGAGATGGCATGATTAGTTTATTTAGACGTTTAAGAAATAGCGGCATCCTGAGTATTAACCAACGTAATACGGATTTTGTATTGCGTTATAATCCTCGTAAATTATTCCCTTTAGTGGATGATAAGCTAAAAACTAAACGTCTAGCTTTGAAAGCAGGAATTGCTGTTCCTCCTTTATATGATTTGATTGAAACTGAGCAGCAAATTAAAACCATTGAAGAACGCTTAGCACAATTTGATTCATTTGTGGTAAAACCTGCGCGTGGTTCAGGTGGTGATGGCATTTTGGTATTTAAAGATAAAGTCTATGGGCGTTACCGACAAATCAATGGTCGTCTGACCACGAATCAAGAACTCAGTTATCATCTTTCCTGTTTACTCTCAGGCGCTTACAGTTTGGGTGGTTCTTCGGATTATGCCATCATTGAAAAACGGGTTGTTGTGGATCCGGTTTTTGCAGAAGTTAGTTATGAAGGTATTCCCGATATTCGCATTATTACCTTGTTGGGTTACCCTGCAATGGCCATGGTGCGATTGCCCACACGATTGTCTGGTGGTAAAGCTAATCTTCATCAAGGTGCAATCGGTGTGGGGGTCGATTTAGCCACTGGTAAAACCTTAGGTGGGGTATATCATAACGATCCCATTGATTATCATCCCGATACTTTGAATCCCATAGTGGATATTGAAGTGCCTTATTGGAATCAAATTTTAGAAATTGCTTCCAGTTGTTATGAACTGACTGGCTTAGGGTATTTGGGTGTGGACATCGTCTTAGACAAAGATCAAGGGCCTCTGATGCTTGAGCTTAATGCTCGTCCTGGTTTGAATATTCAAATTGCTAATCGTGAAGGCGGTCTAAAACGATATCGAACGATTGAGGAACGCTTTAAAGATTCTGGTAAAGAATCGACAGCGGAGAAAGTTGCTTTCAGCCGTGATGCTTTTGCGCGTTTAAGTTAATGCAGATAAGCCGGATGCCTGTTGTATAAATAAGCGTTTTAAAGGAGCAAATTCATTACAAGCTCTTAAACCTAAACCGCGTAAAGTACTGAGCGAAGACCATTCTGGACTAAATAAACGTTTAAAACCTTCCATTTGTAATATAATTTGCCATACAGCATGTTGCCGTTCGCGATGGTAAGCGCCTAATAATTTTTTGGAATGCAAAGTTCCTTTAGCCTTATCTAAAAAATGCAACCAAGAACGCACATCGGCTAAACCTACATTCAAACCTAAACCTGCTAGTGGATGAATGGTGTGTGCTGCATCACCCAATAAGATCCATCGTTTGCCGCTGTATTGTTTCACGTGGCGCATCTGTAAGGGAAATTGATGACGAGTGCTCATGACTCTGACTTGACCCAATTTTTCTGCAAAAGCTTGAGTCAATTCCTCATTAAACTCGTTTTCTTCTAAGTCTAATAAACGTTGCGCCTTAGCAGGAGTAGTTGACCAGACGATAGAGCATTGTTGCGGGTTGGCTAAAGGTAAAAAGGCCAAAGGACCATCACTATTAAATACTTGATAAGCGGTTTGTTGATGGGGCTTCTCAGTTGCGACCGTGGCGACTAGCGCATGTTGTTGATAAGACCAAGTAGTGAGGGTAACGCCTAAATTATTTCGCGTTGGTGAATTGGCGCCATCAGCAATCATTAGTAGGTCACCCTGCCATACTTGATCTTGACTCTTAATTTCAACGCCTTGAGCTAATTCAGTGACCGCATCTACGGCACATTGAGGGAATAAACTAATAGTAGTTTGGGTCGCAATTTGAGTTAATAGAGCCTGCTTTAAAATAGATTCTTCAAGAATGGAACCTAATTTTGCAGAAGCAATTTGGCGCGCATCAAAATCAATATAAGCCCCATTCGCGGCATCCCAAACGTGCATGTGTAAATAAGGTGAAAGACGTGTTGATTCTAGTTTTTCCCAAACGTCTAATTCCTTAAGTAAATTTTCCGAAGCTTGATTAATGGCATAGACACGTAAATCAGGCGCGGAAATATTAACCGTTAAACTTTGTGCATCAATCACCGCAACCCGATATTGTCTTGCCGCCATGGCCAAGGCTGCCGTTAAGCCCACAACACCACCACCCACGATTAATACATCAAAGTGATGGTTCATGGCAAACTCCTATTGCTCAAAGCAATTTCGCATACTAGGTCCGGAGTAACTCCTCCGTAACCTCGAGCGTAGCGAGCTAAAAGATTTTTTAATATGGGTAAATGATCAAAAGCCAATAATCCTAAATTACGCGCAAAGGCTATGCCTGGTAATCGACTAGTAAAGACACGAATTAAACCATCCGTTAAATGAGTGATGGTTTGCTGATCGTGATGGCGCAATTTTAAATAATGTTGCAACATGTCTTTGCTTAAACCCATGGAAGTAATACATTGAGCTAAAGTTGCTACATCGCGCAAACCTAAATTAAAACCTTGCCCTGCAACAGGATGTAGAGTGTGCGCGGAATTGCCCACAAACACTACTGGCCAATGTACTTGTTCAGGCATCACGACTTGTTTTAAAGGAAAACTATATCGTTTACCGGCTTTCAAAAAACGTCCTAAACGATAACCAAAAGCTTGTTGGAGTTCTTTAAGAAAAGCGGCATCTTCTAAACGCAAAATACGCTCTGCTTCTTGTGGGTTTAATGCCCAGACCAAAGACATTCGTTGTTCTTTCATAGGGAGTAAGGCCAAAGGACCTTGTGCGGTGAAACGTTCATAAGCGCGTTGTTCATGGGGCTTACTCAAACCTATATTGGCGACTATGGCCTGTTGCTCATAGTGTTTAACCACCACCGGTTGTTTACACCATTGGCGAATCAGCGAATCAGTGCCATCTGCGGCCACAATCAAATGCGCTTTAACCTGCAGTTCACCATCTGTTGTGCTGATGGTTGCCAAGCCCTGTTCTAATTCCAACGCTTTTAATGTCGCTGGTGCTAATACCTGTTGTGGATCAATTTTTTGTTGTAAGGCCATATTGATATGCTGCATTTCCAACACATAGCCTAATGGATTATGCGCGTCACCTTGTAAACGAGAGATACCAAAACGATGTTGATCAGATACATGAATCATTTCAATAGCGGTAGCCTGATTTTTTAAAAGTGGCCACAGTTCTAAGGTGTTGAGAACTCGTTGACTCGCGGGAGAAAGAGCTAAAGAGCGGGCATCAAAATCAGGATTTATTTTATCGCTAAAGGGCTTAGTTTCTACCAAAAGGGTACTGAATCCCAAACCCTGTAAAGCAAGCAATAAGGTAGCACCCGTAAGGCCACCACCAATAATTAAGACATCTACAGATCGACTACTCACGCATTAAGGCCTCTATTTCATCCACATCCACTGGCAGGTCTGCAGTTAAAACGTCA
>SCSO01000375.1 GCA_004297865.1 Legionella sp. | reverse complement strand
TAAACGGTCTACATCCTTTTCGTGTAAAGAGAGACATAATAGGCCGCGGCCGTAATTAATCATAAAATTGACTATTTCAGGAGTGATTTTTTCAGCGGCAATGACTAGGTCACCTTCATTTTCACGGTCTTCATCATCGACCATGATGACCATATGCCCCTTTTTCATTTCTTCAATGGCTTCTTCTATTGTAATAAAAGGATTATTCATGCTGGCCCTCATCCTTATAAGGTAATGCTTCAAAATACTGCCCTCTATACCTATATATGATAGATGATAGATCTAATAAATTCCTTTTTTTAAACCAAATTATATAACTTGAGCTGAATAAACCACCTCGCAGGTTGGTCTAAGCAACATACAGCCCAACAGGCCTCTAGAGTACTCTCGTTAAGAATTTGTGAAGAAGGTCTATTTACCGCTTAAAAATCGCAAACTTTTACCCATTTTTTTGTTAAGAAAGTGTTAATTAGGTGTAGTCATATTGGCTATTATTTGTACACCATACTACTATTAGAGGTCACAACAATAAACAGGAGTTGACATTATGAAACTAAGAGAAGTAGGGGATCAGACTGGCCGATACTGGCAGCGATTTTTAGCCCCGATTGCAACACTCTCTTTGGTGTGTAGCATAGTAGCTCCAATAGCTTACGCTCATGGAGATGATGATATAGATTGCGACGTTGTTATTATCGGTGGTGGCCCTGGTGGCGTACACACCGCTTATCGACTTGCAACCTTACCCAACACTGTAGGAGTAGATAAAAGAAAAGTATGTGTAATTGAAAAAGAAAACCGTTTAGGTGGACGTGTTGAAGACGTCGAGTTAGGTAAAAATGGTGAGATAATTCCCTTAGGAGCAATGCGTGCACCAGAGTATCAATACACTCATGGTTTATTGAATGAATTGGGAATTGCTATGAATCCACAATTGAGTCACATGACTTTGTTGGGAATTTTAAATCCAAACGGTGTGAATGGTTTAAAATGGGGTAATAGTACCAATGACTTTAGTAGTTATTATCAACAAGACCCCGGGCTAGGTGACACTGAAATAGCACAAAAATTAGTATGCGGTGCTCAAGTTCCTAAAATTAATCCTACTCTGGGAGATGGTGGAGAATTCCAATTTGAACCTAATCTCGAAGGCTGTAATGCATTAAAAGGTAAAACCATATCTGAATATGCGACTACTGTATTAGGCACTAAAGGATTTAAATATTTACGAGATACTTCCACATTTAAAGCTGACTTCAAGGCACCATATAATGGCAAAGAACAAGATGCTTTAAGTTATGCTGAATATTTAGCAAACGACTGGGATACTGGTGCTGTAGATTATCCTGCCAATGGTTTTTCAGAAGCAATTAAAATAATGGCCGATCAAGCTAAATTAGGGGGTGTTAAATTTTACATGAACGAAGCCGTTGAATCCATAAATAAACAATGGGGTACTAGACCTTATAAAATAAAAACATCAAAAGATCGTGTATTCAATGCTAAAAGGGTAATTATCGCAACAACTGCTGATGTCCTCAAAGATGATATTTCCGGGGGAATTACTGAAGACATTATTGTACAAAAAGAATATAAAGCAGCCGAATCCGGACATGCCATTGCAACAACAATAACCAACCAATGGAATATGAATTGGTGGGATAAAACATATACTAAAAGTGGCAAAACTTATCAGTATGTTAGTCAACCTAGTGCATTAGCTGAAATTGATAACAGCGATGCAGATACACAAAGAATAAGAAGAGGTGGTATGACTAATGTAACCTGGGGTGGAGGTTATTGTTTGACTCGTCTAGAAATGTCTACTCAAAAAGTATGGCGACAAGGGCAAGTAACTCGTACGGCTTATATTGATGATCCTGAGTGCGCATTAAAATGGTATAACCTTTATAAGCAAGGAGGAGTTAACGCGGTCAATAATAAATTAAACGAAGGCTTGCAAATTATTTTCCCCAGAGTCTTTGATCCAAACAAAAACCAAGAGTTTGTTCAACGTTTTGGTAAACCAAAAATTTTGGATTCAGCAGTAATCATCCATAAGTTTGCTTGGAATGCTTTAGGCGAAGGCTCTTGGAATCCCCCTCAAAGTAAACTCACTAACCAAAAAGTATGGGATTGGTCAGTGCAACCCTTAAACGGTGAAGCAGTCTACTTAGTAGGTGATAGCTGGGTACCCTCTAATGGTTGGTCAGCTGCAGCCTTTATGGGATCCGTACGTGTGTTGAATGAAAAATTCGGTATGAATGTTCCCCTTCACGATGAAGAAGTACCCACTTCAGCAAATGGTAAATATCCTAAGTTTGCTAGAGTGTTATGTGAATGCGAAAACGCCGCAGGTACTGGTGATTGTGAATTCTATTGGTATGATTAATGTTTTCTTTTACTCTACAAAAACCCCACTTTGAGTGGGGTTTTTATTTATAAGCCTCTACCAATTTTTCAATATATTTACCCATAATATCCACTTCGATATTCACTTTAGTGCCTACTTGATAGGTATTTGCTATGGTTACATCACGAGTATGAGGAATAAGAGTGACCGTAAACCAATCGGCTTGCGCATCAATGACAGTAATGCTCATACCATCAATAGTAATAAAGCCCTTCTTAACGATGTATTTAGATAGCGCCATCGGTATGGTAAATTTTATCAACCAGGCTTCTTTACCATCTTCTTCTATTGCGGCAATGGTTCCAACACTATCCACATGGCCTTGGACATTATGCCCGCCATTTCGGCCACCCACGAGTAAAGCGCGCTCTAGATTTACTTGATCACCTTGTTGCAAAATACCTAGATTAGTCAAACGTAAGGTTTCGGGCACGGCAGTTACACTAAAACTTTGCGGTAACAGTTCAGTAATCGTTAAACAAACACCATTCACAGCAACGCTATCGCCTATATGCAAATCCGCAAAGGTCATTTGGGGTTGAATATGAAATACCACAGCATCTGCATTGGAGTTCATCAATTGTATCGTGCCGAGAGTTTCAACAATGCCGCTAAACATGTTTTTTTTCCTCAAAATATCCAGTGAAATGGAAATCCGTACCTAATTTTTCCATACTCACTTGTAAGGGATCTTGTTTTTTTTCTAAAGTCCCAATGATTTTATTAGCTAGATAAACATGGAACTTATTGACCAATTCCTCTTGCATGAAGTCATGTTGCACCGTCATCCCACCCTCGACCAGTAAGCTGGTAATTGAACGTTTTCCTATTTCATCGAGTAAACAAGTTAAATCCACCTGACCTCGGGTATTTTTTGGCAATACCAGCAGTTCCACACTCTGCCCAATAATTGGTTTATACCAAGTGTCATGACTAGCATCGGTGGTGACTAATAAGGTTTTTCCAGGTAGCTGTGACGTAAAAACATGCAAATCTAGAGGTAATTTATTTTGATTAGCTAAAATAATTCTTAAAGGCTGTTTTTCCAGATGGGCATTGTTTTTATCCAAACGTGCAGTCAACTTAGGATTATCGCGAAGAGCGGTATTTGCACCGACTAAAATGGCATCTACTTGCCGTCTTAACTCATGGGCATGCACTTGCGTTTCTAAACAGGAAATTTGTCGAGAATCTTTAACATGGGTCATGGTTTTACCATCTAAAGACATAGCCCATTTTAAAATCACATAAGGACGTTTGTGGGTAATATAGTGGAAAAAGATTTCATTCAATTGCATGGCTTTCTCTGTTTCCACGCCGACTTCTACTTCGATACCCACCGCACGCAAAGCCTCAACCCCTTTTCCAGCAACCAAAGGATTGGGATCTAAATTAGGAATCACTACTTTTTTTACTTTGGCTTTAATTAAAGCATCGGAACA
>SCSO01000374.1 GCA_004297865.1 Legionella sp. | reverse complement strand
CCAGGTAATCTCATTCATCAAGACATTACCGAGTACATTATTCCTGACATTATTGTAAAAAAAATAGATAACCAATGGAAAGTCTATTTAAATCAAAATGTACTACCACAATTGAGCATCAATAGTCATTACGCTGCTCTAATTCAAAGAGCGGACAACAGCGCCGACAATCAGTTTTTAAAAAATAACCTCCAAGAAGCCCGTTGGTTTTTAAAAAGCATTCAAAGTCGCCAAGAAACCTTACTCAAAGTGGCCACTTGTATAGTGGAATACCAACAAGGTTTCCTAGAATATGGCGATGAAGCGATGAAGCCACTCATTCTCAATGATGTAGCCACTGCCTTAGAAATGCATGAATCAACCATTTCTAGGGTAACTACACAAAAATTCATGCATACGCCACGTGGAGTCTTTGAACTCAAATATTTCTTCTCCAGCCATGTGAATACCGACAGCGGAGGTGAATGCTCTTCCACTGCGATTCGTGCAGTCATTAAAAAATTAATTTCTGCGGAAAATAGAAAAAAACCCCTAAGTGATAGTAAAATCGCACAAATGATTGCTGATCAAGGCATTCAAGTTGCGCGACGTACTGTTGCCAAATACCGAGAAGCCATGGGTATCGCTCCATCCAATGAGCGAAAAGTCATTCGTGGTTAATCGCACAACCCAAAAGGAGAGTCTTATGCAAATCAACATCACTGGACATCGAATGGATGTTACTCCTGCACTTAGAGCATTTACCGAAGAAAAATTCGATAAGCTTGAGCGTCATTTTGATCACATTACCTCAATTCATGTGGTTTTTGATGTGGAAAAACTAAGACAAATCGCGGAAGCAACAGTATTAGTTAATAAAGCCGAACTTCATGCAAGCTCTGAATCAGAAGATATGTATGCCGCAATTGACTCTTTGGTTGATAAATTAAACCGTCAATTGATAAAACATAAAGAAAAACTTCGAGATCACCGCGATTAAATAGTAGGTTGGGTCACGACCCAACATAAGATCTCATCCAACAGCCTAATGCTGCTGGGTCTTGACCCAACCTACAATTATATAAACCTTACCTATAAATTTTCCCTGTTAACCCTATACCTAGTACATAAGTAATGGTACATTGTACCCCTTATGATTAAGACGAATATTAAAATTATAAATCGGTTAGGTTTACATGCTAGGGCATCTGCTAAATTTGTTTCTACAGCAGCCAAATACCAAAGCGAGCTCAATGTGACCAAGGACACCCAGACTGTGAATGGCAAAAGTATCATGGGAGTTATGATGCTGGCAGCCAATAAAGGTGCTGAACTCATTCTCGAAATGGATGGCCCCGATGAAGAGGCCATGAATGAAGCTTTGGTGAATCTAATCAATGATTATTTTGGTGAAGGTGAATAAGCTATTTTTTCACATAAGCTTTCAGCGCCCTCAGCGGCCCAGATAAAGCATAGATACTAAAGCCCACAAAGAGTACGATTGTCGGACTCGCAGCAATCGCCACAAATAAAATAATCATTACTAAGACATATAAAAAGGGCACTTTGCCTTTAAAATCAATTTCTTTAAAACTGTAATACTCTAAATTACTAACCATCAAAACCGCTGCTGACAACGCTAAAACTGCAGTTAATAAAGAAATGAAAAAATAAGATTGCCAATCATTCTGATAACAAAGCCAAGCAAAAGAAGCCATTACCGCCGCCGCTGGTGGACAAGGTAAGCCTTGGAAAAAACGCTTATCCGCAGTTTCCAGCTGCGTGTTAAAACGAGCTAATCTTAACGCGACTGCAGCAGTGTATACAAAAGCGACCAACCACCCGAATTTACCTAAAAAAGATAAGGTTAACTGATAGAGTAATAAGGATGGAGCCACTCCAAATGTGACCATATCGGATAAACTATCATACTGGGCCCCAAATTCAGTTTGGGTATTGGTGAGGCGCGCAATACGGCCATCTAAGCCATCCGCTATCATCCCAATTAACATAGCAACGACCGCGGCTTCATATTGCCCTTTCATTGAAGCAACTAAGGAATAGAATGCGGCAAACAAGCTCGCCGTAGTAAACAAATTGGGCAGCAAATAAATCCCTGAATGAGTTTCTCTTTCCATTACTAACACGCCTCATTAAAATTGAAAAAACAGAATATGCTATCATAATCAAGCCAAAAACTACTATTAAAACCTATTCTTGCCCACTAAACTAAATATATTGCAACAAATGAGTTAAAATCTGACACAGCTTTGCTGATATGATGGTATACTTATCACACTGTATTTTAAATGCATTGATGTATGAGCGACTCAGAAAATAAAACCATCGTTATCGAAGGCGTTACCCCCCAAGGTAAGACGTTTCGACCCAGTGATTGGGCCGAGCGGATGAGTGGTTCATTGGCGAGCTTTAAAAACAGCCGTATTCATTACTCTCCATTATTACAGCCTAGCGTTAATAGCGAAGGCTATCAATGTGTCCTTTTAGACCCCAAACTTAAAGAGTCTAGCCCTCTAGTCTATCAATCTATCTTAGATTTTGCTAAAGCCAATAATTTAAGAATTTGTGGCGAAGAAGACAATTAAATTTCAGTGGATTTTAAATCAAAACCCCTGACTCTTTTTTACTGCCAGGGTCATATTAATTAAACCGTTCATCGTGTAATTCATAATAGCGATGGTATTATCAAAATTCATCGCTAAAACACCAGCAGCAATAAAAAGAAGGCCTTTGCCTCCGTGCTGTTGTCCGGGATGACTAGAGTGAGCGACCAATACGCAGCCACGTACAAACCACAAAACTCCAGCTGTACGAATAAATAGACCTATCATCGAAGCGACATTATTTCTATTCACTGGTGCATAACTTAGGATATTTCCAGTCCCAAAGGCTGTATTGGAGAGAATCCCTAAAGCAGTGGGAAGAAAAAGTAAGGCAGCTCCCATGACGGTGTAAAGAATCGGGCCATACATTTTTTCTTGCGATGACGAGTTAACCCGATGATCTGCAATTTGCCTAAATTTATAAATCGCGGTTATGAAAAATAAGATGCCTAAAATATAAGCACCTCCCGTTATTAAACGTTGAACGGGATAGAGTGATTGGCTAATATTTCCTAAAATCGTTACAATATCGGGTGTATTCATCTGTTAATTATATGTTCCCAGCTCTTGCAATGCATAATTTTTCCCCTATATTAATCACTTTATATTAAAAGTTGATATCCGTCATGCAAGTAATTTCTTTTCCAGTGACTTTAGTAGAATCTTTTATGATTTCTCCCAAAGTAAAGCATTTTGTGTTTAATTGTGAACAATCCCCCACTTTTAACTATTTACCGGGTCAATTCATTACCGTGCATTTTGAGCATGGGGAAAAATCCCTAAAGCGTAGTTACAGTATAGCGAACGAATCCAATCAAGAAAATCGTATTGAATTTGCCGCTGGGTTTGTGGATAGCGGGCCAGGCACTGAATATTTGTTTAATTTAAAACCCGGTGAAAAAATTAATATTAGCGGGCCCTTTGGCCGTTTAATTTTTAAAGAGGAAATTCCTTCCCGCTATATTTTAGTAGCAACCAGTACGGGCATCACACCC
>SCSO01000548.1 GCA_004297865.1 Legionella sp. | reverse complement strand
CAATTGGCTTAATTCATTGGGAATTAAATCGGCTGGACGCACTTCGATTACATCGGTATGTCCAATCGCTTTTTTACGTAAACTGGAACTGACTTTCCCAGGGGCTTTGCCGTATTTTCCCTGGCAATAAAGCTTCACTTCATTAGTAATAGTCTTATATCGTTCCCCTGTTAATACATTAATCACCGCTTGAGTTCCCACAACTTGGGAGGTAGGAGTCACTAATGGGGGATAGCCTAGATCTTTACGTACACGGGGAATTTCTTGATGAACTGCATCAATTTTGTCTAAAGCATTTTGTTCCTTCAATTGATTGTACAAATTAGAAATCATGCCTCCAGGAACTTGATACAATTGCACC
This sequence comes from Legionella sp., assembly GCA_004297865.1. Taxonomy (GTDB): domain Bacteria; phylum Pseudomonadota; class Gammaproteobacteria; order Legionellales; family Legionellaceae; genus Legionella. The sequence continues at coordinate 923 of SCSO01000548.1, read as the reverse complement.
CGAGGATCGATATCCCGAGCTTCACTTTCAAATTGCGCGTATTTTTTACGAATGTCTTTAAAATAGTCATCGATTTCTAATAATAAATTCAAATCCAATTCCGTGTCATAGTCCGTATTAGCCAAAGCAGCCACTAAGGCTTCCGTAGGGGGATGGGAAGCACCTCCTGAGAAAGCAGAAATAGCGGTGTCAATGTGATCACAACCAGCAAGGACAGCTTGGTAATGACAGACATTAGCAAGTCCTGAAGTCGCATGACTATGCAAATGAATAGGTAAACCCGTAGCTGCGGCTAAACCTTGATATAATTCCACCGTAGCTTGAGGAGTTAATAAGCCAGCCATATCCTTTATGGCGAGACTATCACAGCCCATTTCGGCTAAAGCTATTCCCATGTTCACAAAATTTTCTAAGGTATGTACTGGACTGGTGGTATAACAAATCGTGCCTTGAGCATGTTTTTTTTGTGCTTTAACAGTTTCAATAGCGACTTTTAGATTCCGAGGATCATTCAGAGCATCAAAAATTCGGAAGACATCAACTCCATTTTTCGCAGCCAATTTAACAAATGCTCGCACCACATCATCGGCATAATTGCGATATCCTAATAAATTTTGTCCACGAAGTAACATCGTTAAGCGGGTATTGGGTAAGGCTTGACGTAGTTGGCGTAAACGAGACCAGGGATCTTCTTTCAAAAACCGCAAACAGGCGTCAAAAGTTGCTCCACCCCAGACTTCCATAGCCCAAAAGCCCACCTGATCCATTTTTTTACAAATGGGTAACATATCATCAGTACGTAAACGAGTAGCGATTAAGCACTGATGCGCATCCCGTAAAGTCACATCAGTTATATGCGTTTTGGCCATAAAAATTCCCTGATTTATTGCCTTTAAACGATAACATACTCCAAAGTATTGAAG
>SCSO01000373.1 GCA_004297865.1 Legionella sp. | reverse complement strand
TAATAACCGTCGCCACAGTCTGGTTTCACATAACAACGACCATTCCATATCACTCGGTTTTTCTTCAATTTTCCTTTTTTATAGCATTGATCTGCCGGCTTTCCGAGTTCAGGTTTGTCAGCTGGATTGGGAATACTTTGCGCAGTGACCAAACCTGACATACCGAGTGAAAAAATAGCAATCATAGTAACCAGAATAGATTTCATAAGCTCTCCTTAGGGTTAAACTAAATTCAATCCTAGACCTTCTGGGTAGATTTGTAAATCAATCCACCTTTTTGCCAGACGGTTGCTGAGTGATTTTTGCCGGTGTGAGGTTGTTAGTAATCCGTGAAACCATGTTATCTACCCGTCGTTGCAGCATGATTTCCACCATTACTGTTTCATTGGGATGAAGAATTTTGTCAATATCCGCCAGTGAGGAATGGAAATCAAGTAAGCGATAATAGGCAAGTGCTTGGTCGCTTGCTTCCGGGTATGCTTTAATACGAAACCCTAGGTTACCCTGCATTTTAGGCGTATTAATCCCTGCTTCCATCACATCATAGTCAAGATAATAGGTCAGTTTCCCACGATTATGCTGGTTTCGCTGACGATCTACAAAAAACCCTTGGGGTAGCAATTCTTCGCTGTATTGTGGCCCAGCTGTAAGGTAAAGATCATAATCGAAAAGATGATTTCCTCTGTCATCAACAAGACGGAAAATAATCATGGCGTAACGGTTTGTAATATATTCGCGCTTATAAATAGGTGTCTTAATTAATTCTATATGCTCATTTTTTTGAGTTTCCTGAGTAAGCGTATCTAACTCTTTTACTAAAATATTATAGGATTTGCGATTTTTTACTTGTAGACATTTCAGAACCCATATGGCTGTAGGATGAGTAGCTGCATTGGCCAGAGTCACACTAGTGATGACTCCGATTTTTTTACCCGAATGCGACAGCCCAGGCAGAACCCCAAAAGCCATAGGCTGTGTCCGACTCATTTTGGCGACCACCAGATTTTCACCATTAGCCCCTTCTTGATGCAATTTTAAAAGACTGTAATTCATATTGGTAGCCGCTACGCGCACTACCCCGTCAGATCCAGGCTCCCCAGTGTAGGAGTTAATCGCATCATACATATGACGATCAATGCTCTGACCCGTCAGTACAAAAGAATAAATACCCTCTGTTGTGCAATCGTAATCAAGCCAACTTTCATTGAGTTGCCAATTCATATCGCTGCCGAGCTCAAGCCAATCCAATACATGCTGACCCGGCTCAACCCCTTCAAAAAAACTCTTGATACGGCCTAGACGTGATGTACCCAGTTGTGCAAGCGCAGAACCGTGGCTCGGTGGAGCGAGCATGATAAGATGGCTCAATGGGCATTTTTTGAGATTATTTTTAAAATACAAATCCATCCATTTACGCACAACGACGCCGCCAGTAGAATGCGCAATGCAAGCAAAACGTTCGCCCGCCTGTAGTTTATCCGCCATTTCATCGCGTACCGCTTGATCAAAAGCACGCGCTATATCGTCAATCTTCACTGTATCGTTAAAACTGATATACCGACCTAGATAAATATTACCCACTTGTATATCAAGATGCCCCTCGCGGCTTTGACGTTCCAACCATTGAGGAAGCTCTCCATAAGTATTGGTATGCGTAACACTCCAGCCATGGATGAAGATAACTATCATATAAGTAAGTCCTTAACTCAGGTTCCTTGGCCTTCTTTGAACTACCAACCACTTTCGTATGGGCGGTGTTTTTCAAGTTCGACCCATTAAAACATGACTTTCAAATGGTGCTTGATTAGAATGCCAAACGAATTAGATTATTGAGGTATTCAATGAATGTAAATATGTTTTTTCATTCAATTAATTCTGGTACTAAACTGAGTGCTCTAGTGTTGCTCTCTCGGGACTTTGAATAAAATACAAAATCGTATGATACAATATTAGATTAAAAAATAACTACTGAGATAAAAATGATTACATTACGCGAACCATCTGCTCAAGATGAAACTATATTTATTTCTACAATGAAAAATAGCCGCGATTTCCATAGCCCATTTATCAATTCACCTTGTACTTCTGAAGAATTCCAAACGTATTTAAATAAGAGCAAGCACGAGAGTGAAAAATA
>SCSO01000547.1 GCA_004297865.1 Legionella sp. | reverse complement strand
CAAGCGCGTGGAAGCTATAGAAAGTAAGGGAACTGCCACGTTTCAAGAAGCTGTGAATGATTGCATTACGGACGCGTATGCAGAAACAAAGACACGAAAAGAGAATCTTGAGCGCATATACTTTCATGCGTGCTCAGTGAGCACGGCATCAGCCGGATGCGATGCTGAATGGGTGGCTCAGACAAAGAAGGAGTGGGATGCACGCTACAAAGACGAGTGGACTCCTCAGTGTAAGTTGGGTAATAGAGTGTTTACCCACACAGAGGCTTACTACCCTTAGTTTATATGCAGGATTCATCGGCTGAAATTCTGGCTGAGTGGAACGACTTTGCCCTGAGAACTTTTGAAGAAGGAATAGCTCCTAACATTCTGACCTTTAGAGATATCAAAGAACTCCAGTACTTTTTAATAGCTCAGTCGAAGCTCCATGGGAAACAGGAGCGGAAAAATGCCCTAGACCAAATGGATGCAGAGCTTGCTTTGGAAGAGAACGGAAACCAAAAGCTACATGAGCGAAAGAAGAATCGTGCGGAGGAGGTGGGAATACGCACTCGATTGTTGAAGAGGATTAGGGAACTCAAGAGGGACCTTGACGCGTAGTGTGGCTTTCATACAATAGATGTAAATACATATCGAGGTTCTCGCGTCTTCATGCCTAGCATGATAAGGCGGAGTAGGCATAAGTTACCGCACTCGGCAGCCGGATACCCGTTAAAGAAAAGCATCGAGCTTTGTCCTGTTGGGCAGTGGACCCAATTAGGCGGAGCATGATGTGCCTCATTTTGGTTTTGTGCTAAAGCCCTTGCACCGAAAGCCCTTTGTTGGCTTTGCAGGTCTCGTGCAAGGTGCCTGCAAAGCCAAGAGAGGACTTTACCGATTACCGGTCTAGTCCGACTCGTATGGAAGGTAAAATCACCTCGTGCATAGAGATAAAAAACTATCTCCTAGTTACTTTAAGGTTAGAAAACGGTGTAAGCGCCAAAACCTATATAGTAAAGGGCTTCAAGAATGAGCAGCACTGGTCGCATTTTAAGGCGGGAGACTTAATTGGTGGCCTTGAGTGGTTCGATAAAGGGAAAAAAATTGTTAGTGCGGACTCTCCAGCCTATCGGCTCGATTAAAGATGCTGACTACACACGCATGTAGGGAGTATCTCAACGAAATACCGCTCACA
>SCSO01000372.1 GCA_004297865.1 Legionella sp. | reverse complement strand
GGAAGTATTGCGTCTGGTCTGTGGGCTGCGGATTTAGAGCTTTTGCCACGCTAAATGCCAACGGTCCAAAGGGTGAACGCCACTCTACGGACACACCCGCAGAAAATCTTAAGGGGCCTGCGTCTGATCCACGTAAAGCGACTGGTGTACCATTTGGAAATACGTTACCCATATCAGAAAATAAAGTGGTGCGAATGTTATCACGACTGAGTGGGTAGGGTAAAATCAAACCTGCCGTACCATTGGCTAAGAAGTTCGCACCCAAGGCATTACCCATATTATCCAATGGACCTAGCGAGAAACTGTCATATCCGCGGACCTGACCAGGCTGTGCGGTACCCCCTGCATAATAGTTCTCGTAAAACGGTAAGCCTGTGCCATTAAACATATTTCCATAGCCGACGTTACCTAATACCGTAAAAATCCAACCTTTAACTAAGGGAACATATAAATGCGCTTGATAAGAGCTCTTATAGTAATTAAAGGATTGCGAAGTCGCTGGTAAGGCTACAAAAGCAACCGCCTGTTGGTTAAACCCACGAGTAGGATAAGGCATTTGGTCATAAGTATTACGACTCCAACCTGAGCTGAAACGGATTTGTTGGAAATGAGTCCCATACTGATTCACGAAGTTTTGGATAGGAATCACCGTACCAGGCGAATTAATATAGACGTCTTGGTAACCATATCCCAATTGGAATCCACTGGCTTCACCTAAGGGGAAGTTATAAGTCACATCACCGCCATAACGGTTCGAACTATAGGTACTGACGTTTAAGTTTTTAGGGTCAACTCGGGAGAAATAAAGCCCCATACCTCGACCAATACCAGTATCGGTATAGAATGGATTATAGTAATTCAAAGAATAATCTTGTCCCCATTTACTCGCGTTGAAAGCAGCACCAAGAGAACGACCTGAACCTAAAAAGTTATGTTGCCGAACAGACGTATTGAATTGGTATCCGTTAGTACCATAACCGACTGATGCAGACGCTTCTGCTGAAGGTGCTTCTTCCACTTGAACATCTAAATCGACTTGGTTATTTGTACCAGGAACAGGATTGGTTTTCACATCCACGTTTTTGATATAACCAAGAAGGCGTAGTTGCCGTTCGGATTCTTTAATATTGTGTAGGGATAATAAACTGCCTTCGTCTTGACGAATAACATTACGTAATACGTAATCTCCCGTCTTCGTGTTGCCATGAAACTTAATGCGTCTAACATAGACATGGCGACCTGGTTCAATAACGAAAGAAATAAATACTGTTTTATTGGTTTCATCAATGCGTGGATCAGCATTAACTGCAGGGAAACCATAACCCACATCCCCAAGTGCTAAACCGATAGCAGAAATGGTTTCAGTCACATTTTTACGAGAAAAGACAGCGCCTTTTTTAACTAAAATTAATGGGGCAAGCTTCTCTTTGGAAAGCACTGTTTTACCAACCAAAGCATAGCCAGAGAAACGATATTGCGGCCCTTCTTCAATATGAATATTGATGAAAACGTCTTTACGATCAGGGGAAAGTAAAACTTGAGAAGACACAATTTTAAATTTCAAATAACCGCGGTCCATGTAGTAAGAACGCAAAGCTTCAAGCGAAGCATCCATTCCTGCTTTAGAGTACTGATCTTTTTTGGTGAAATAAGTAAATACGTTACTAGTGGTCAGCGCCATCTGCGGTAAGAGTTCGCTGCGAGAAAAATCATGGTTACCGATAATTTTGATTTCTTTAATTCGCGAGACCCGTCCTTCGGAAACCGTAATCGTAATGGCAACACGGTTATCGGTTAGTTGCGCGATTCTAGTATCAATTCGGGAATTATATTTACCACGGCTGTTATAAACTTGTTTTAATTCTTTTTCTAAACGTTCAAGAGAAGATTTTTGGAACACGCGGCCTTTGACTAAGCCCATGTCTTTAAGCACCATCTTCATCTTATCTGCAGGAAGCTCTTTGTTACCGACAATGGTAATAGAGCCAATAGTGGCTCTTTCCACAACGTTCACAATCAGAGTACTGTCTTGTCTTTCTAAGGAGACCGACTGAAAAAATCCAGTTTCATAAAGGGCACGGATAATTTGCGGGGTATTTTCCTCATTGATTTCTTCACCAATTTGTACTGGAATGTAATTCAATACTGTTCCAGTAGAAACGCGTTGTAAGCCCGTCACTTTAATACCACGAACTACGAAGCCTGAAGCCATGACGTCAGTAGACAAGGCAATCATAGCGGAACAACACACACTTAAGACTAATTTATTACTGATTTTTTTCATTATTATTATACGTCCAGTACTACGTGCATTTCTGAATTAACTCACGATTCAGTCACGCCAAAAATTGAGACCGTTTTATAGGAAGTGGAAACGGCTGTCAAGTTTCTACTTCACTATTATGCTATTTTTTTAAACTAACCTCTTAACCGTGAGATGTCATTGGTAAGCGCTATTCCCATTAAAGTGACTAACAAAATCAGGCCAAAATAAACACCTATTGACTTAGCTCTTTCGGATAAAGGCTTCCCGCGAATGATTTCGATGACATAATACAACAAATGCCCGCCATCCAGCATAGGTATAGGTAATAAATTTAATACCCCTAAACTAATACTGACTAAAGCTAAGAAAAACAAATAATAGACAAAACCACTTCGCCCAGAATCGCCAGCCCCCTGGGCAATACCCACAGGACCACTAATAGAATCCAATGCCAACTTACCAGTTACCAATCGTTCCATGAGCGTTAAGGTTGTTACAGATAATGTTATGGTTTGTTTGAATGCCGTTCCAATAGCCGGAATT
>SCSO01000546.1 GCA_004297865.1 Legionella sp. | reverse complement strand
CTTCTTGATTCTGATGCTGGAGGCTTATCAGCTTCACCTCTCGCAAACAAGACTACCTTTTTAGTTAATACAGACAATTTTTCCTCAGAGATCTTCAACTCTTCGAAATATGAGCTGAAGAAGATCTTCAAAGTTTTCAGTATTAGCTCTTCATCCGTTAATTTTAGGCATTTCTCAAGTAAGGCCCTAATTTCGGGATCGTATTCATCATGGTTTTCATCATAATAAATACCAACTGGATCAACCTCATTGAAGATCTCTCGTAGCCCAATCAGCTGCTCTTTGCCGTCGGAATTTGCATAAGCTAATCAGTAATCAGTATGAAGCAGGACTCTCACCCAATCTGATACACCACCACACGCAGCGGGAGTACTAGCAGCTCGAACACTCTATGATTTGAATTGTGGGAACAGCTTGAATGTATCAGGGCCTATTGTACTGTCGGTAATTTCAAGAAGAAGTTCAGAAAGAAAAGGTACCATAGCTACTCCGGATGACGTTCTGAGCCCTTTGTCCTTCAGTTCGTATATTCCACTGATTGAGAGTATAACCTCATCACCGTTCTGTACCCCAACACTGCTTAGATCCCGAATATCGTCAACAAACGCGTTCCAATTCGGTATACTGTTTATGTTCCAGCCTAACCCTCCATTACTAAGTCCGAGTTTTTCTGCAAAACGGACTATGATTTCAATCTCGCTTCCTGCACCCTTTAGATCAACGCTAAGCTCTCTTCTCATACTGCTATTTCGTCTGGATTAGCGATGTCGCTATCTGGTACTGCCATAGCTAAGCTCTTAATGACATTAACATGTTGCCCTGTTTCGAAGTATATTTTTCACACCTTCTTCCGTTTCCTCAAAGTTTTGAGGGTCAAGAAGGATGAAATCATGTTTACCCTGAATAGTATCAAGTAGCTGATAATTGAGAGGCTGCGAACTATATGCCAAGTCGACAACTAGGCTGCGACCTAATCCTGTGCCTGGAAATATTCCAAGTGCCTTTATAGACGAATTATTCTCATCTATATACGGTGACTCAAAGGCTATTCCTAGAGATTTGCTTACTCGGGTAAACAAATCGGAAATGCGCGCTGTATCTTCAGGCTCGAATCCGGGAAGTGATTCACTCCCGCTCGAACTCGCAATCACTTGTTCCCGACCTTTCACGTTGTAACCCGTTGTTCCAAGCGCAGTTTCGTTTTGTGGAAGCTGATTTACATATACAGCGACCTGAGAAGCGACGATGTGATACACACCATCCGCTGTGCTCAGCGCAAAGATCTTACTTCC
>SCSO01000371.1 GCA_004297865.1 Legionella sp. | reverse complement strand
CCGCGAATTCGCGGAATCAAAGGTGAATTATCTGCAGGTGAGGGGAGGGGAGTGAGACCCAAGAATAAACGCCAACGGGTTAAACTGTCTAACATGGAGTCACTGACGGCAATTTGCCTTTCCTTATTTCCTTTACCTACGGTAGTAAACCACCAATGTCCATTACTGTCCTTCGCAAAATCATTCATTTTAGGTACCCAACGATCATTGGCGGCCAATTCAGAAATTCGCAAATACATGCCAAACAATATACTTAAAATAAAAAGAGTACGTTCATGCATTTCTGGCTGATCCTCGGCTAGAGTTTCCCCGGCGTGCAACACGGCATTCCATTGAATTAAACTTAAGCGACGAATAGGTGCTGATTGTTGGCTTCTGCGAATAAATTTGCTTTTTTGTCGGATCAAGGCCACGGGGTTAGAAACCAGGTATTCCTCTGCAATCAGAAAATTAAATAAAGTACTTAATATCGCAAAAATTTCTTGCATAGAACCTTGAGACAATTCAAATTGTTCAATTTCTGGTGTCTCGCCATTTTTGATAGCCATTTTTTTCAGAGTAACTACGAAAGGGCGCCATTCTTCATTAGGAATACGTTTGCCTTCTTTTTCTATAAAACGCGGTACCTTTTTTACACTTATCCAGGATTTGGGCGGGTTTTGACAAAAATGCAGATAGTCTTCAATGTGCGGACGTTTTAAATCTGCGAGTGTTATCCCTTTAATATGCCAAGACCATTGCAATAAACGTTCGGTTTCTCGACGATAACTATTAAAGGTCCCTTGACTACCAGTGTAACTTTTCAAAAAATTCAAACAGTAATGAAAATCATGATTAAATCGCGCATCGGGCAATACCACATGCAAATGATTTTTATGAAGTTGTGCGAGATTATCAAATATGGGTAAGAGTTTATGTTTCATAAAGAAATTGTCAGTAAGATATTGGTCAATAGTAACGAAAAAACGTAGCACAAAATAGTAGGTTGGGTCATGACTCAACAATAAAATCTTGAGCAAAGATAAAATGGTTAAGTTGGGTCGCGACCCAACCTACAACTGTTTTCGCGCCCGTGAGCGTGCCCATGCCCGTCTTTGAATATTGGACAGTATAAAAGCCGGGCACACACGAAAACCCGCATGTATCATGTAGGTTGGGTCATGACCCAACAATAAAATCTTGAGCGAAGATAAAGTGGTTATGTTAGGTCACGACCCAACCTACAACAATATTCATAAAAACAAAAAAATTAATGAAACAAGATATTGACCTTAATCATCCCTCCTAGTATTATCCGTGCTCTGTCCTTCGGACGGTAACGGGGTGTAGCGCAGTCTGGTAGCGCGCCTGCTTTGGGAGCAGGATGTCGGGGGTTCGAATCCCTCCTCCCCGACCATTAAAGCGCCCGTAGCTCATCTGGATAGAGCATCGGCCTTCTAAGCCGAGGGTAGCAGGTTCGAATCCTGCCGGGCGCGCCAGCCGTCAAGAAAATAGAGTAGCTGGATAAAGTATTTATGGTGAGCGTAGCTCAGTTGGTAGAGCCCCGGGTTGTGATCCCGGTTGTCGTGGGTTCGAATCCCATCGTTCACCCCATTAATAATCCAACCTGATTGCGAAAGTGGCGGAATTGGTAGACGCACTGGATTTAGGTTCCAGCGGGGCAACCCGTGAGAGTTCGAGTCTCTCCTTTCGCACCATTTCATGATAATGTCCAAGAGGTGATTTAATGTCAGTTTCTGTTGAGACCTTGAAAGGTTTAGAACGTAAAGTAACCATTTCTGTACCTACAGAAAAAGTTGAAGAAGAAGTCAATTCACGTTTAAAAACCCTAGCCCGTAAAGTCAAAATTGATGGCTTTCGTCCAGGCAAGGTTCCCTTCCATGTTGTAAAAAGTCGTTATTCTGACAGTGTTCGTCAAGAAGTAGCCCGCGATATGGTTAATTCAACCTTATTCGATGCTCTCCAAGAAAAAGGATTACATCCTGCAGGTTATCCTTATGTTGAGCCTGAGGAAATTGAACCTGGTAAAGATTTCAAATATACCGCTACTTTCGAAGTATTACCTGTTTTTGAAGTCGCTGAATTAAATATGGCCCCTGTGGAATTAACTCGTGCAGAAGTGACTGATAAAGATGTCACCGAAATGCTTGATAAATTACGTGAACAAAATAAAGAATGGCATGAAGTGAATCATGCAGTAAAGAAAAACAATAAAGTCCTTATTGATTTTGAAGGTTATCTAAACGACGAACTTTTTGAAGGTGGCAGCGCTAAAGGTCATGAACTCATCATTGGTTCTGGTTCTATGATTCCTGGTTTTGAAGAGGGAATTATTGGCGGTAAAATCGATAAGCCTTTTGATATCAAAGTAACATTCCCTGATGACTATGGTCACAAAGATTTAGCAGGTAAAGAAGCTACTTTCAAAATTACTATTCACAAAGTAATGGAAGGTAAGCTAGCTGATCTTGATGAAGAATTTGCAAAAAAATTCAACATCAAAGGCGGTGTTGATGCACTCACTAAAGACATAAAAGATAACATGACACGTGAGCTTGAGCGTCGCGTGAGTACAATGAATCGCGAAAAGTTATTCGATAAGCTCATTGAAGTTAACAAAATCGATTTACCCACTGCTTTAATTGATAAAGAAATTGAGTATTTAAAACATGACATGTACCACAGACTCTTTGGTCATGAGCATAAAGAAGATGAACAAATCCCTGATTTTCCGAGAGAAATTTTTGAAGAACAGGCACAGCGACGAGTGCAGTTAGGTCTATTGATTTCAGAATATGTTAAAAAGCATAAAATAGTTGCTGAAAAGGATAGAGTTAATGCTATGATTGAGAAGTTAGCCAGTGCTTATGAAAGCCCTGATGAACTGCGCAATTGGTATAACAGTAGCAAAGAACATATGGCCGAAATTGAAGCATTAGTGATGGAAGAAATGGTTGCAGATAAGATTGCTGAAGACGCGAAGCTTAAATACAAAAATATGGACTATGATTCAGTGATGAATCCCAAAAAGGGCACTGACAAGAAAGGAGATTAAGCATGTCGGGCTATTCAGATCATTTGATACGC
>SCSO01000370.1 GCA_004297865.1 Legionella sp. | reverse complement strand
GGTGAGTTTACAACTAGAAATCAATTCAGAATTAGGTAAAAGATCTGAATACGATGCCTATTACAATGCTGATAAATTATTCCCTATTCCCCGAATTGAAAACCGCTTAGAAATCGGAGTAAATCCCGAGAAATTACCATTTTATGGCTTTGACTCATGGAACCATTATGAGGTTTCTTGGCTTAACCCTAAAGGTAAGCCTGTGGTAGCCATTGCAGAAATCGTTTACGATTGCGCATCACCCCACATTATTGAATCCAAATCATTAAAGCTTTATTTTAATTCTTTCAATAACACCGCATTTGCCTCTTTAGAGGATGTTGAAGCAACTATTAAAAAAGATTTGGAACACGCTCTGGAAACTGAAGTTCTGGTTTCAGTACAACCTCTAGGCACACAGAAACCTTTAGCTTTGGATAGCCATTTTCTTGGAGAAAGCATAGATCATCTGGATGTCCATTGTTCGGTATATACTGTACAGCCGACATTTTTAACCACAGAAACGATTGAAGTCGAAGAAACATTATATTCTGATCTGTTGAAATCTAATTGTTTAGTCACATTCCAACCGGATTGGGGTTCTGTGCAAATTCATTATAAAGGGCCCAAGATTAATCGCGAAGGATTGTTGCAATACATTGTTTCTTTCCGTAATCATAATGAATTTCATGAGCAATGTATTGAGCGAATTTTTATAGATATCCTAACTCACTGTAAGCCTAAAGAATTAACAGTGTATGGTCGTTATACTCGTCGCGGTGGTTTGGATATTAATCCGTATCGTTCAACCAAACCTGCAGAGTGGAATAATAAAAATATTCGTTTACCCCGACAATAAAATCATTCTTCTCTTCTCCCTTCAAAGGAGAAGGGAAATTATTGTTAATTCTGTTTCAAATCAGAACAATCCGCCACCACAGGTTTCACCGGCACCATCACCTGCACATTAATACCTTTGATGGTTGGACTCTTCTTCGCTTCTTTAAGATATTGGATAAAAGGCACATCCACCACAGCGCCTAACTGAGAAGACGCTTCACGGTAATACAGTTGATCTTTCTTCCATATAGCAAAGCCCAAATGAGAAACATTCAATGCCGTACCAATTTGTTGACGTAAATCCCAATTAGGCCTAATGATTTCGATAATCGCACCCTGAGGAATTTGAGTAAATAAATATTGATTGGGCGTGTTATCCGCAAAAAACAAAGCCGATAATGGAATATACGGAATATCTGAAGGAGTAGGTTTAAAATCCTTCATTTTAGCCTTCAGTTCCGTTAAGCGCTTTTGCTGCTCAGCTTTATTTTCTTTTTGCAAACGAATGGTTGATACCGTTTTATAAGCATACCAATTCGCTTTATCTATCATTGTGTGAGCAAATTGAGCGACAGGTTTATTGTCTTCGTTTTTAATATCCAACGTAATATCTTTTAACATACCCCGTTGTTGATTGTTTTTATTCCAATCAATAGAGGTGAAATGATTGCGATGAATATAAGCAATCTTGCCATCTTGGTAACGAGTATATTTTAAACATTCCTGAAACGTCTTTAGGGAATTGGCTAAAGCAAGCGCCAAAACCGTGTTGACATAAGTATCACAATCAAAAGCGTCTGTGCGATAACGGGGGTATTGATCGTAACGAGCATTAGGGCCTTCACCTAGGGAACCTAAAAGGTAAGCGCGGCCTTTAAATTGTTCGCTAAACCAATCTATTCGTTCCGTCATAGAAGTGTTCGGCATGGCCTTAAGTCTATGATATAGTGCGCTAATTGAGCTCTCGGCCTGATCTTCAATCGTTTTTGAATTAATAGCAAAGCTCATAAAACTTCCGGCAATTCCGGCAAGAATGACAAGACATTTTAAAGGAGTAATGGTGTATCGCATGAGCTTTTTCTTATTCTTTCAGTCCAATTTTAGATACATGCTACCTTTTTCAGCGTTAGGGGGCAAGAATGTTAAATAGTATATGGTTAGGAATGATTCTTACCGCGGTCATTGTCGGGCTTTTTGAAGGACGTATAGATGCTGTAACTGTGGCAGTCACAGATTCCGCAAAATTAGGTTTTGAATTAGCCATAGGACTTACAGGAATCATGTCATTATGGTTAGGAATTATGTCGATTGCTACGGAGTCTGGTTTAGTTAATTTATTAGGAAATCTGCTAAAACCCATTCTTAAACGATTATTTCCAGAGGTACCGGCGGATCACCCAGCAATGGGAGCAATGCTGATGAATATTGCTGCTAATATGTTGGGGTTAGCAAATGCTGCCACTCCTTTTGGTTTACAAGCCATGAAGGAATTACAAAGTTTAAATCAAAATGCCAAAGTGGCATCTAATGCTATGTGTACTTTTTTAGCTATAAACACCTCTAGTGTGCAATTAATTCCGGCTACAGCAATTGCTTATCTAGCTGCTAATGGTAGTACCAATCCAAATTCCATCATTTTTAGCTCTTTAATTGCCACCAGTATTTCCACTTTAGTTGCCATTGTTGCAGTAAAACAGTTGGCTAAATTACCGCGATTTAGAATGGACAAGGCGGATTCATTATGATGCAAATAGCGAATCAATTATCCAATTGGCTTTTTTTGGCTTTTATTGTGGGCATTCCCTTATATGCAACGATAAAAAAAATTAATGTCTTTGATGCTTTTATTGTGGGTGCAAAGCAGGGCTTTGAAACCAGTATCAGCATTATTCCTTATTTGATTGCTATGATGGTAGCTATCGGTATGCTCCGTGCCTCAGGTTTTTTTGAACTGGTTTATCGTTTGCTGGCCCCAGCACTTTCTTATATAGGCATGCCTCCAGAAGTATTACCACTCGCTTTAATTAGACCTTTTTCTGGTAGTGCTTCTACTGGGGTTATGGCCGAGTTAATTCATCAATATGGCGGAGATTCTTTAATTGCTAAGACTGCAGCTACGATGATGGGTAGTACGGAAACCACTTTTTATGTCATCGCTGTTTATTTTGGTGCGGTAGGTATAAGAAGAACTCGGCATGCAATTCCGGCGGGTTTATTAGCCGATTTGGCTGGAATTATTGCCTCAGTGGTTATTTGTAGATATCTATTTACTTGAATGCCTTCTCCATCGGGAGAAGGTGTTAACCGACATCAATATTGCGTTTGCCATTGCTAGCTAAATTGGCTTCTTCAAATAATTTTAAACGCGCTAACATCGTTCCAGCTTTTGCTTTGAAAGCCACCATCTCGCGCGCAGGAATAGAAGGTGCGGTCGGTAATGGAATAGTGGTTGGGTTTCTAGGTTGATTATATACATGCAGCTCATAATGACAATGAGGGCCAGTAGCTAGACCGGATTGACCTACATATCCTATTACTTGTCCACGCTTTACCTTGCTACCTTTGTAAATTCCTTTTTGGAAGCGCAGCATATGGCCATAAACAGTACTGTACTTTTTGTCATGTTTGATTTTGATCATATTACCGTAGCCATTGTGTCGACCAATCATCTCAATCACACCTTCTCCAGTTGCTAAAATAGGCGTCCCTATTGGTGCTGCTAGGTCAATTCCGCGATGAGCTCTTTTATAATGTAATATCGGATGATATCGCGAAGTAGCGAAGGTAGAGCTAATATGACTAAAACGAATAGGATAGCGTGAAAACGCCTTCTTCAAACTGGTCCCATTGGGGGTGTAATAGTTATGCTCGCCATGGGCATTAGTATGACGTATTGCCTGATAAATATTGCCATGATTAGTATAACTTACAGCTAGAATATCACCTGTACCTACCATTTTGTCTTCAATGTAATAGGACTCATAAAGGATTGAAAATTGATCTCCAGAATGAATGGATCGGGAAAAATCGATTTCCTTATTTAAGACTTCTGTCATTTGGCGAATGAGCTTGTACGGAATATTCATTCGTTGCGCGGTAGAATATAAAGAACCTCTTACTGTGGCGGTAACATAGTGGTCTTGATTGACCATTTTTTTCGAAGCGATCTTAGTTTTATACACTTCGCCATCGCGAAATACCGTAAGGGTTTGAATATTGTTAATGGGAATAATGAGCTTTTCGAGCTGACTTTTATTGATTAAGAACTGTAATTGCTGCGAAGGTTTAATATTGGTTAAGGCTTTTGCATGAGGATTTTTATCCAACACCGCGTGTAAATTTTTAGCGCTTAAACCCAGGCGATTGAAAATGACGGCCATGGAATCTCCCGGTCGGGGATTAATGATTTGCCATTCATTGTCTTTGACGGTGACTTCGTTTACCGCTTCTACAGTTTCTGTTGAAGCGATTAGATCACTGTCTTCAATCACTTCGGAATCTTCTAATTCAGGTAAGGTAATGGATTGCTTGGTGTAATCATTATGTTTACGATGAGAGAAATTTTTAACCAAAAAATAAGGTAAAGAAAAGGCAATAACTAAAGCAATAGACATCCATAGCTTTGATGGTTTACCAGATTGTCGTTTACGAATATTTGGTCTTTTATCCATTGTTTGCCTATACTGCAGCCATCCAAGAGATTGCTGTTGTTATTATTTTATAAATATACCATAGTCATTCATTGAACGGTGAATATAACAAGTTAACTTAAATTACATATTTGGTATAGCAGGAAATCATTAACCGGGCTAAGATACTCGCTGTGAGAAGATAGGTCAATCATTTATAAAGGTTTTAATGACATGATAGTACAAGATTCTGCCATTTCAGAGCTTATGCGCGGTTGCGAAGAGGTTTTACCGCAGCCGGAATTTGAAAAAAAATTGCAAAAGGGAATCCCTCTAAAGATCAAAGCTGGCTTCGATCCTACGGCTCCTGACTTGCATTTAGGTCATACAGTGCTCCTTAATAAATTAAGACAATTTCAACAATTTGGGCATGAGGTCATTTTTTTAATCGGTGATTTCACTGCAATGATTGGTGACCCTACTGGAAAAAACGTTACACGCATGCCTTTAAGTGCAGAAACGGTTTTAGAAAATGCCAAAACCTATCAAGAGCAAGTCTTTAAAATTCTAGACCCAGAAAAAACGACCATCGCTTTTAACTCGACTTGGTTAAATCAATTCACCGCAGTTGATCTCATTCGTTTAGCAGGAACTTATACAGTAGCTCGTATGTTAGAGCGTGACGATTTTCATAAACGTTATACGGGAAATCAACCTATTGCTATACATGAATTTTTATATCCTTTATTACAAGGTTATGATTCGGTAGTTCTAAAGGCTGATGTTGAGCTTGGAGGTACTGACCAGAAGTTTAACCTTTTGATGGGACGAGAATTACAAAAACATTATGGCTTTGAGCCACAAGTCATCATGATGACTCCATTAATAGAAGGGTTAGATGGGGTCAAGAAAATGTCTAAGTCATTAGATAATTATATAGGTATTGCAGATCCTGCTGGAGAAATGTTTGGTAAAATCATGTCAATTTCTGATGAATTGATGTGGCGATACATTGACCTGTTGAGTTTTAAAACGGGTGGCGAAATTGCCAATATGAAAAAAGCGGTAACCGAAGGCGCTAACCCCCGAGACATTAAGATAGACTTCGCTAAGGAAATTGTAACTCGTTTTCATAACGAAGCCGACGCTGAAAATGCCCATCAAGAATTCATTGCTCGCTTTCAAAAAGGGATTATTCCTGAAAATTTAGAAGAGCTGACATCGATTAGCAAAGAACCGGTAAATCTTGTGCAACTATTAAAGCATTTGGATTTAACCCAAAGCACTTCTGAAGCCATACGCTTAGTTAAGCAAGGCGGGGTTAAGGTGAACGGAGATAAAGTAGCTGATCCATCTATATTATTAGAGTTAGGACAAACCTATATTATCCAAGTAGGAAAACGTAGAATCGCCAAAGTGCGTTTGCAAAAGGCAGATTGAGATAAATTTTCGATAAATATGCAAAAAGTGTTTGACACTGAAAGTGAAATCAGTAGAATACGCAACACGCCTTCGGGGCAGATTCATTAAAAAGATAGAAGACAAACTGTGTGGGCACTT
>SCSO01000035.1 GCA_004297865.1 Legionella sp. | reverse complement strand
ACCAACCCCGTTGAAATACCGGCAATAAAAATAAAAGTGCACCAATTAAAAACCACCGACCTTCATCGCGCCAAAGTGGAATATCGTCCTGATCATTCAATTTAAATTCTTCATCAGTTCCGCTTTGATCTAACCATTCTTGTAAATCGGTAGAGTCTGCCGAATATAGAATGAGCTCTCCCTTTCCTGATGTCGCTAAATTTTGAAATAAAGGATTAAGATCTTGCTCAGCTCGCATGGGCAGAATGGAAGTATGAATTCCTTCCTGGGCTAATTTTTTGGCTTGATTGATTGCCGTTGAAGAAGGAGGCTCCGCCGTTAAAATGAGAATTTGCCCATGATTATAACCAGCTTGTTTAATCAGTTGGCTTGCCTCGGTTAAAGCAGTATCTAAATTCTGACCGCCGACTGGCATGACATCAGGCGTTAAGGTAGAAAGCAAAGCAGCAATTGTTTCGCCATCATCAGTCAAAGGAGAAACCACAAAAGGTTCTCCCGTAAATACCACCATGCCAAACTGACCCACTCCTTTACGTGAAAAGAGATCGTGTAATTTAAATTTAGCTCGGCTTAAACGATCGGGGGTTAAATCTTTTGCTAACATATTTTCTGACATATCCAGCACGATAACGCGTGGTTGAATAGGTTTATAAGTGGCTACAGGATATTTGTACCAAGTAGGGCCGGTGAGACTAACAATCATAAACACTGCGCTTATATATAAACACAGTAAAGAACTAAACCGTCGCCCTTGACTGTTACTTTGTAATAAATGTTTTAGCAAATGACTGTCACAGACTTCTGCCCAAGCATGTAATTTAGGGGTTTGCCGCCAAGAGCTTAAGGCAAAAATAATTAAAGGGATAAAGGCTAGAAACCACCAGGGTCTTAAAAAATGTAACTCAGTAATCATGACGTAAGACCTCAGATTTCGGCAAGAACGTAGGAATTCTTAAAGTAAAATCGGTTTTTCTTGCCAACCAATAAAAGCAAAGTAGTAATGCAAAGCCAACAAACCAGGGGTAATAATCCTTTTGTGGGCGAATGGTTGCCTGCTCCTGGCTTACCGTTTCTAATTGATTAATGGTTTTATAAATCGCTTGTAACGATTCGGTATCCGTTGCTCTAAAATACCGACCTCCAGTCATATCTGCCATTTTTTTTAAAGTGTCTTCGTCTAAATCTGCAGCCATATTGCCGAGAATAAAATCATTGGTCATCGCACGAGGATCCGCTTCTGATCCTAAACCAATGGTATAAATTTTTATGTCATCTTCTTTAGCCAATTCAGCCGCTTTTAAAGGCGCTAAAACGCCAGAAGTATTCGCCCCATCAGTTAGCAAAATAATAACTCGGCCTTTTTTCGGTATAGGCTGCAAACGCTTAACAGCTAAACCCACTGCATCACCAATGGAGGTTGTTTTACCTGCTAGACCTGCAGTGGCATCTGCAATACGCATCAACACACTGTGCCTATCATAAGTTAAAGGCGTTTGCAGATAGGCTCGCGTACCAAATAAAATAAGCCCGATGCGATCGCCCATGCGATCTTCCACAAACTGTGCTGCTGCACGTTTGACTACCGCGAGACGACTAACTGGTCGGCCATGTAAGAGCATGTCGTTCATTTCCATACTGCCAGACAAGTCCAAAACCATCATGAGATTATAGCCTTCTCTAACCACTGGTCGCGGTTCTCCTACCCATCGTGGTCCTGCACAAGCAATAATTAATAGCACCCAAATCAGCGCCGGAATAATTAATAACGATTGAGCGGCAATAGAGCGTTTTTCTTGATCAACTATACCAACCATCGCTTGATAAAAAGGAACCGTTAAGGCTGTAGGAAGTTTCACTTTTGCTCGAGGAATTAAATACCAAATGCATAAAGGCAAAGGAATCAACAAAAGGACCCAAGAATTAACTAATTCGAACATGGAGCTCTCCGTTGTTGGATCCATTGTTCAGCACAAGTAATCAACGGTTGCAAATCAATGGTTTCTGCTGTTTTAAAAGGCGAATCTAAAAGCATGCCTTGTACCGGTTTGAAATCAAGATTTTTGCCAGTCCGATTTAAAAATGCCACCCAAGCCTCTCCATGAAGGCTCGCAACTTCTTCGCGAGAAAAATAAACTAACGCCACGCGTCTTAATAATTCGGAAACCCGCGCACTGGTTTGTTGGGTATTTTTATCCTTTTCATATTGTCGTTTGTAGCTTTTAAGTAATTCGAGAGCCTGCTTTTTAGGTTTGGCCTGAACTTTACGTAAGTGCAACCAATAAGCACCTAAGATGAGGCCTAACAAAAGAAATACTATTAATCCATACCAACCCGGCGCCATAGGCCATAAACCGATGGGATCTGCCAGGTGTATATCTTTTAATTGTGCTAATGCATCAGGTTTATCCACGCTTCCTCCTGGGAAAGGTTTGACGAACCAATTGCGGGAGAGGCGTTTCTGCATTGACTTGCACGTATTGAATTTGCAGTCGTTTAAAACATTCCTGCAACTCAGACATTCGTTGTTGGAAGTAATCTTCGTAAGCAGTTCGCACCGAGCTTAACCCAGTATCTAAAATGATTTCTTGTTGACCATCGGTAATAGCATACTGTTGCGGTTTAGGCGGAATGACTTCAATTTGATCTTGAATATGATAAGCCAAAACGTCGTTATGTCCGCGCAAACGACTAAGCTGTTTTTCACACTCAATATCCATGGAATAAAAATCACTGATCAATACCACGATACTCCCTGGTCTGACCACGCGACGAATGCGAGTTAACACGTCACTGAGCAAACGCGGTTTAGCGGTTCGGTCTTCATGAGATTGATTCGTATAATGACACAAGGAGGCTAACAAAGGTAAAACCCCGGAATCTCGTCCTCGAGGAGTAAATTCATTGTGCTCTTTGGCGGAAAAGAAAATTCCTCCTACCCGATCACCTTCTTTAATCGCAGTCCAAGCCAACAAAGCAGCTAATCGTGCCGCAACCACCGATTTAAAAGCAACACGAGTTCCAAAAATCATCGAGGGATTAAAATCAGCAAGAATAACCACCGGACGTTCTCGTTCTTCTTGATAAATTTTGACATGCGGTCTGCCGGTACGAGCGGTCACTCGCCATTCCATGTGACGAACTTCATCACCAGCTTGATAATTTCTTACCTCAGCGA
>SCSO01000369.1 GCA_004297865.1 Legionella sp. | reverse complement strand
CCACAGCTTGGGTGTAAGGCGCAAAACCAATAGTCCCGGCAACAAAGGTATGAATATCTTTAGGGTCAATTTGTTTATCGGTAGGCACCAGCACCGAAGCCGCTATGCCAGTGAACTGTTCTTTCTCATGGTGACTTTGGTAATAGTCATCCACAATCTGTTGTAATTGTTTTTGCAGCTGAGGAGTAATAGGCACTGCTGCATAAGGGGTAGAACTCAGAAAAAACGCAGCAACCATACATTGCAAGAATGATTTTCTTGATAACATAATTAACGTCCTTGTTATTAATAATAAGTTAGAGCCTAACCTGCATTAGCAGCCCTCAGTTTAATTTTTTCTAATGCCACTTCCAAACGAGCAACCACTCTCTTTTTTCCTAAAAGTGTCAAAGTCATATCAATGGCCGGAGACATTCCCGATCCAGTCACCGCGACGCGTAAGGGTTGAGCAATTTTTCCCATATTCATATCGAATTGCGCGCAAACCTGATTAATGTATTCTTGCAATTGATCAGCTTGCCAATCATTACAAGATTTAAATAATTCATATAAAGCGGTCAATGGCTCTAAAACCACCGGACGCAAATGTTTTTTCACCGCATCCTCATCGTATTCAATCTCATCAGTAAAGAAATAACGACTCATTTCACACATTTCGGCCAAAGTTTTACAACGTTCTGCCTGAGTTTTCACTAAGTCTTGCAAATCAGGCCCTTGAGTCAAATCAATGCCTGCTTGCTCAAAATGCCAACGTAGAGCGTCAGCAACCGCGGCTGGAGAATCCGATTTTTGGTAATGTTGATTCAACCAATGCAATTTGTCGTAATTAAAACTAGATACCCCGCGACTCACATTTTTTAAATCGAAACTAGCAATCATTTCTTCTACACTAAAAATTTCCTGATCGCCGTTAGACCAACCTAAACGTACTAAATAATTGAGTAAAGCATGGGGTAAAAACCCTAATTCTTTAAATTGCAACACACTGACCGCGCCGTGGCGTTTAGATAAGCGTTTCCCATCATCGCCTAAAATCATAGGCAAATGTGCAAAAACAGGAATATTGGCGTTTAAGGCTTTAAATAAATTAATTTGTCTAGGCGTATTATTGATATGATCATCACCCCGAATAACGTGAGTAATTTGCATATCCAAGTCATCAATCACTACCGCAAAGTTGTAGGTCGGGTGTCCATCAGAACGTACCAGAATTAAATCATCCAATTCGCTATTTTCAATATGGATTTCTCCATAGACCTGATCCACGAATGAAACCGTACCTGCAGCAGGATTTTTAAAACGAATCACATAAGGGTTGTTACCAACAGGTAAATTTTTATCACGACAATGCCCGTCATAACGCGGTTTATCTTTGGCGGCTAATTGCGCTTCTCTTAAAGCTTCTAAACGTTCTTTAGAACATTCGCAACGATAAGCCTTGCCTTCTGCCAAAAATTGCTCTGCGACTTCTTGGTAACGAGCGTAGCGATCAGTTTGGTAAATAGGGCCTTCATCATAATCCAAACCTAACCAAGCCATACCATCTAATATTGCTTGCACTGATTCTTGCGTTGAGCGTTCTCTATCAGTATCCTCAATGCGCAAAAT
>SCSO01000368.1 GCA_004297865.1 Legionella sp. | reverse complement strand
AATAACCGTTGCTACAGTTTCAGCAACCGTGGTTCCGTTAGCTCCGGGGTAAGTGGCACTCACTTGAATGGTTGGCGGAACTACTTGCGGATATTGTTCAATGGGTAAATTGAAATAAGCTAAACCACCCACGATCACAATGATGATGGAGAGCACCGTCGCAAAAATCGGTCTATCAATAAAAAAATGCGAAAATTTCATTGAGCAATTCCTTTGCCGCTTATTCTTTTAAGATAACTTCCTGTGGTTTTACTTCTTGATCAGGAACGCGAATGCGTTGTATGCCGCTGACCACAACTTTTTCATTACCCTTTAAACCGGATTTGATAATGTAAAAACCGCTGTCACGTAAAGGACCCAATTCCACGTAAACGCGATGCACTTTATTCTTTTTATCCACTACGTAAACGTATTTTTTAGTTTGATCAGTATTGATTGCAGTATCTGGCAATAAAATGGCTTCATACTCTCCACTACCGATTAAACGAGCTCGACCAAAAAATCCTGGATAAATAAGCCCCTCGGGATTAGGAACTATGGCTCGTCCCTGCACAGTTCCGGTACCTTCATCTGCGAGATTGTCTACGAAATCCACCGTTCCTTCATGTTTATACTCGGTTTCATCTTGTAATTTAATAAAGATAGGACTGGGATGAGTATCTGAGCTTGGTCTTTTACCCGCTTTATCCAAACGCAAATATTTAAGCAATTCTTGTTGGCTAGTTTCAAAGTAAAAATGAATAGGATCGAAAGAAACTACTCGGGTAAGAATAGTGTCATCCATACGCACCAAGTTGCCCACACTAACGAAATAGCGGCTAATTTTTCCACTAATGGGTGAGGTGACTTGGGTATAGTCTAAATTCAATTTAGCATCTTCTACTCGGGTAGAAGATGTTTGTACTTCTTGTTTGCGTTGATCGATGGTTTCCGCAGAAATAAAGCTGGATTTTTGTAGCTTTAAAGCACGATCATACTGCTTTTTGGCTAATTCTAGCTCTGCCTGAGCCCTTTCCAATGCGTATTCAAAGGAACGCGGATCAATAACAAAGAGAACATCTCCTTTTTTAACAATCTGACCATCTTTAAACTTGATTTCATTCAGATAACCCGTAACACGAGAACGCACATCCACTGATTCAATAGCTTGAAAGCGTCCAGTATACTCATCCCATTCCACGATTTTTTTAGATAAGGGCAAAGCCACATCGACTTCCGCCGGCGGTGGTGCATTATTGTTTGACCCGTTACATGCAAAAAGAGTGCAAAATAGAGGCAGCATGATCAAAAATCTGCGCATTGCCAGCTCCAATCTGAGTATTATTAGTATATAAATTAAGATTAGTGCAAATTTGGAAAGTTGCTAGGTTGTTCGGAAAAGACGTAGCCTGTATTAGACGAAGTCGTAATACAGGCTACAATCCATTGTTTTCGTGTTCGGCTACAACCTACAGAAGGGAGCCAACATCACATATCAAAAGTAAAACCAGCACTCCCGCTAATAAAATACTTCACCTGATCTTGCTCGCCGAATAAATGTTGCACCACTGGAATAGCTACCCCCAATTGCAATATTAATTTCTTCGTAGAAAACCACAGTGAAGGCGTAACATAAATTGTATTACCACCTGTATCCGCCTCAAACTCCCCCTGAAACATATCTCTTTCAGCATATTGCCCATCAATTTCCGTCATAAAGGCAAAGATGTACTTATCGGGCACACTAGAAATACTATGTCCAATCCCAAACTGATAAAGGTATTGCGTGCCGACCAACAACTCATTGCGTTTAGAAGCCACTTGCACCCCTGGTGAAGCAAACCAATACCAATCGATATAACTGTGGTTATACGTCGTGCCGAAGAAGTAATTTGAGGCTCCATCACTGGTAGGTGGTGATTTACTATACGAACCCGTTGGATAATTAAAGTTTCCTACTATAGTCGCCTGACCACAGCTCTTCGTATCACAACTACTATGATATGCATATTCTAATTGCACAGTCGTATCGGAATAACCCGACGAATGATTGTTTTCATTATCTCTGTAACTTAAAGCAAAAGGAGTGACCAAGTAGATTGAAGCATTATCAGAAAACCCATAAAGAAAAGACGGCTCTAAATCGAGGTAATTTGCAGCCTGGGTTTTTTGAAATCCAGGAGCGAAATAGACTTGAAAGAGATCCTTCCCGATAATATTTTGGCCAAAGGAAAACAAAGGTCCGGGCATTTGTGAAGTATCTAAAGAATAAATCCCTTTACGCGGGGGTTCTGGGTTGCTCTCTTCAATGCCAGCATAGCCACAAGTTGAAAGAAATAAGGTAAAAAGCCATTGACTAATTCTTTTCATAAAATCCATCTATTTGAAAATTAACCACTTAACTGAGAGATTTAATGGAATACCATAACAGTAATTGGGGATTATTGTAAATAAACACTAGAAGAGAACCGCATTCTCCCCTTGCGTTCATGGATTAATCTAAGGATAATTCGCCAATTAATTCAAAATTTAGAGTAGACAATGGAACAATTTGGGCAATTTATAACGAATCATTGGGTGCTGTGGCTGGCTTTAATACTTATTTTACTGATGATTTTAGTATCAGAATTAATCAGTGCTAAACAGAAAGCCAATGCTATTTCGCCGCAAACTGCAGTAGATATGATGAATAATGGTGATGCCGTGGTCATTGATATTCGCAGTAAAGAACTATTCAAAAAAGGACATATCATTGATTCGGTGAATGCCCAACTGGATGACATTAAACAAGCCAAGCTCAACAAGTACAAAGATAAGACCCTCATTGTAGCCTGCGAACGCGAGCAACAATCCCCGGCCGCTGCGATGGAACTCAAAAAACAAGGCTTTACTACTGCCGTTTTAGCCGGTGGAATTAACGCCTGGCAAAGTGCTGATCTTCCTTTGGTGAAAAAATAAGGATATTTTGATATGGCAGAGGTCATCATTTATACCACCGGTACTTGTGGTTATTGCTTTAGAGCAAAAGAATTATTAAAACAAAAGCAGTGCGACTTCAAAGAAATCCGTGTGGATTTAAACCCAGAATTACGTGAAGAAATGCGGATTAAAAGTGGCCGACATACGGTACCTCAGATTTTCATTAATGGCCAAGCGATTGGTGGCTGCGATGATTTATATGCCCTGGAAGATCAGGGTAAGTTAGACCAACTCTTACAATAATAGGATTATCATGACTGAACAAGCGACAGCAGAACAACAAAATGACACCCAATTCATGATTCAACGAATCTATGTCAAAGATTTATCATTTGAAACGCCAAATACACCGGCAGTATTCCAACAACAATGGCAACCCGAACTCACTCTAGATCTGAATACCACCAGCAACCGTCTAGAAGAAGGCGTGTATGAAGTAGTATTAGCAGTCACTGCCACCGTTAGCAATGAAAAGGCCACTGCTTTCTTAGTTGAAGTGAAACAAGCCGGTATTTTCACTATTCAAAATGCTCCACAAAATCAATTGGATCATTTACTCAATAGTTTCTGCCCTAGCATTCTCTTCCCTTATGCGCGTGAAGCGATTACTACTCAGGTGATTCATGGCTCTTTCCCACAACTCGTTTTAGCGCCTATCAATTTTGATGCGTTGTACATGCAACAACTTGAAGAAAAGCAAAAATCTGCGCAAACTGAAACCGAGCACTAAAAATGAAGAAAGAAACGATTGCCCTACTCGGTGCGGGTTCATGGGGCACTGCTGTTGCCATCCATTTAGCCCAAATTGGGCATCGTGTATTGCTGTGGGCACGAGACCCACAGCATGTGCAATTAATGCAAAACGAAAAAGCGAATACCCGTTATTTACCAGGGATAAGTTTCCCGGCCAACCTAGTGCCTAGTGCAGATTTAGCAGCCTGTTTGACTCAAGCTGATCAAGTGATTATCGCAGTGCCTTCTAATGCTTTTGCAGAGTTGCTCCAACAAATACCGCAACCTAAGCAGGGCTTAAGTTGGATTACTAAGGGAATAGACCCGCAAAGTAATCGACTGTTGAGTGAGCTGGTTGCCGAACGCTTTGGCGATTCTTTTCCTGTAGCTATTCTTTCAGGTCCTTCTTTTGCCAAAGAGGTAGCGCAATTATTACCTACAGCCTTAACCCTAGCCGGAAATAATTTATCCTACCAACAACACATGCATCAACTAATGCATCAGGATAATGTCCGCGTTTATCTAAGTGATGATCTGATTGGCGTGCAACTTTGTGGTGCAGTAAAAAACGTACTCGCTATCGCCTGCGGGATTAGTGATGGCTTAGGATATGGTGCTAATGCGAAAGCAGCGCTTATCACTCGTGGTTTAGCCGAAATGAGTCGTTTAGGATTAAGTCTAGGTGCCAAACAAGACACCTTTATTGGTCTTGCAGGCTTAGGTGATTTGGTTTTAACTTGTACTGATGATCAATCACGCAATCGTCGATTTGGTTTGCTCTTAGGTGATGGTTTAAGTATTACCGCAGCGGAAAAGCAAATTGGTCAGGTCGTTGAAGGCAAACATAACGCAGCGCAAGTCTGTGCCCTCGCTAAGAAAAATAAAGTAGAAATGCCTATTTGTTTGCAAGTGAACGCTTTATTACAGGGAAAAATTACTCCCCAAGAAGCGGTCACCAATTTAATGACTCGCCCTGCGCGCGAAGAGTAAAGCAATTCGTAGGTTGGGTCATGACCCAACATAAAAATCTTGAGCGATGGTGAAAATGGTTATGTTGGGTCTCGACCCAACCTACAAAGCTCCATTGAAGAAGTGGTTTAACACGCGTCAATAAGTTCAATGTCCTCGGCTTTTAATTTCTTACCTAAAAATATTTGCCCTACTTTTTGGAAGCGTTGGACCGAATCAGTTACCAAATAACGCACGCTAGGTTCAGCAGAGCTTTCATTCAGTAGTTGCTTATCGTTTAACAATTCATATAAAGACACTGCAGTCGATTCCGCAGAATCCACAATAGACACTGATTTGGGTAAGAGGGTTTTGAGTAACGATTTAAACACAGGAAAATGCGTACAACCGAGTAAAATGGTATCTTCGTCATCAAACTCCGATAAATAATGCTTTAACGCTTCACGCGCCACCGCATTATCAACCATGCCTTCCTCAGCTAAAGCCACTAACACACTACAAGCTCGCGTATTAATTTTCGCTTCGGGTAATTGGCTGGAAATCAATTCTTGATAAGCTTTAGAGGCAATAGTCGTTTCCGTAGCTAAAACGGCAATTCGTTGCGCGCGAGTCGCATTAACTGCTGCTGCAGCACCTGGAGCAACCACCCCTACAACAGGAATGTCAGGCAACATTTCTTGCAAATGTGGCAGTGCTGCGATAGTAGCCGTATTACAAGCAATGACTAACGCTTTAATGCGGCGCTCCACTAACAAGCGCGCCATTTGCACAGCGTACTGTCTCACCGTATCAGGACTTTTAGTCCCATAGGGTAAACGGGCAGTATCGCCTAAATAAACAAAGGATTCTTGAGGTAAACGAGCTCTTAAAGCTTTTAAAACCGTTAAACCACCCATTCCTGAATCAAATACACCAATAGCCAATTCTTGGTTAATGGTCATTTGCACACTCCCCTACTGGATTTTATTTTGGCCCTTTTGCTGGCCCCTCTTTTTTATAATCTTCTTCTGCCTTAGTAATGGTCTTATGCTCATCTTTGAAGGCTTGAACTGCTTGCTTAGTACTCTCATTGGCTTGTTGACGTAAACCATCTTTATCGTCTTTATAACCACGTACGTGGTCTAATCCCTTTTTCGTTTGTTCGACTAGATCTTTATGACGGGAAAATATAGTCTCTCCTATAGATCCTTTACTATAGCCCCAAAGTGTACCATGCTCTGCAGCTGGGTCAAAAACTGAAGAATCATTTTTAATAGCATGGCGATCCACGCCTAATTCTAATAAAGCCACATAGAGAAAGCGAACTTCATCCACATTTTTACCACTTAAAAAAATCTTTTTCTCAGTTGTAGGCATCGTTTTTAATGAGGATAAAGCTTGTGCAGCAACAGCTAAAGAAAATTGTACTCTTGCCGCTTTTAATACCTCAGAATCTACATTTTCCCCTTGAGGGAATTCTTTAACCTCAAAAGTTCCATCAGGAGCTTCTGGAGTATTTTTAGTGTATTGTTCAGTAAATACTCCCCGCAAGACCACATCAGAAGAAGTACCGTCTGGTTTTTTTGCTGCTACCTTTTGCGCGAATTCATAAATACGGGCTTGGTTATCTGGTAGCACGCCTTCTAATTTAAATTCCGCAGTTTCCGCTGGACGAGTTGCCAAAGCAGCAATAGGAGGTTCAGCTGGGACAGTTTTCTTTTTTAGCTCGGTATCTAAGTTACTGAGATCTACAGTTCGATAAGTAATGTCTTTTGCTTTATAGGTGAAATTATTTTTACCTTGAGCTGCGTTTTCCACTGCGGGAATAATCTCTTCACGTAGTTTTTTATAGGTCTTACGATAAAAATCTAATCCGTCATCAATTAATTGTAATTTTTCATTAAATTGTGTGCGCAATTCTTTCAAAGCAGTGGGATCATTGTCTTTAGGGGCTGGGAGATTCGCTTGATAACCCAATAAGGCTGCTTGCTCACGAATGAGTTGATTGATCACCAAATCACATTGTTCTGCTAATGTCCTATAATGCACTAACATTTGTTTAGATTCGTCTTTGGCGCGACATTGAAAACCTGGATTCATTAAGTGTATGTCTTTGATGGCATGCAGGGGTTTTAATACCGTGGAATTGTCCATCAATAAATCATAATTAGTATCGAATTTAGCTAGAGCTTTCTTACAATCTTCAATCGCTTTTGCCACATTAGCAGGTGTAGCCATCTCTGCTTTAAATTGTTGAAATTTCAATTCACGGAGGATAGCGATATTTTGCGATAACTTTTCTATAATTCCTTTAGGTTTATCTTCCATTTTGCCTAGATAATCTTCTACGCTTAAGTTGGCAAAATTTTTGAGATGATTCAATTGTACGGCGGTTAGTTTGCTGTAATCTAAATCAAAACTGATTAGCAAACCAAATAACTTTTTATGTGAATCATTAGCTGATGGATATAACGCTAATAAGGGATTATTAGCCACCTGATTTTTGGCAATTTTTACATTGATTGCTTTATCGGTTTTATCAATGAGGTTATCTGAATTTATATTAAAAGCTTGAAAAAAGCTGTCTTGCTGTGCAGCTGGAATTACTAAGATGTCTTTAACAGTGGAAATCAATCCAACATAAATAAAATCGGTCTCTAAGCTATTCCCTCTATTAGTTAACAAAAGTTGGTTAATTTCTCTAATTTGATCATTAGTCAGAATGATTTCAGGGGTCAAATTCATTAACACTCTTGCCAATGCAGGATTCAAAATTTGTTTGAACAACTCAGCCCGGTTACCCACCAATTGATTTTCTTTAAAAATGTCAGCAGCATTGGCAACCTTTTTACCTAATAATTTCTGTACTTCTTCAACTGTGCTTGCATTCATTAGATGATTTAAGCTAGTGGATTTTGTTAGAAACTCTCGTTGTTTAGCGACATCAAGACTTGCAACAGCTAGAAGTAATTGCGGATGTCCTTCTAATTTTAAAGCCCAAGCTCTATTACGTGCCCCTTCTTTTAATGCTGCAAGATCAGTATCTTTTACAAAATCAACGACAGTCATTTTAAATTGGTTGGTTAAAACGTCTTTAACCTTAGGTAAAGACTCTGCTGCATCTAAAGCGATTAAGTCTTCAACTTGAGAGTGAGTATCTATTAACTGCTTTAATAAACCCATTCTAATACCAGAGGACTGATCTAGAGTTAAATTTTTGACATGATTGTTCTTACCCACATTTTCTTTTAATGTAGCTAAATCAGCATCTTTCACAAAATCAACGTCAGTCAGTTTAAATTGCTTTGTTAAAATTTGTTTAAACTCGGCTAAGGAACCTGCTGCATTCAAAGCCATTAAGTCTTCAACGGCAGCGCTGGTATTTAATAATTGCTTTAATAAAAGCATTCTAAGGGCAGTTAACTCCCCAGAACTTAATTGATTGGTATAACTCGGAATAGCTAAGGAATCGTCGGCAGCTAGTTTTTCTTTCAAAGCCTTATCATTTGAATTGATTAATTCAACTTCTTTGCCATTAGTTTTTTCTGCTAACATAATCTGAGCATAACGGGCACCCACAGCCTTATTAGCGTTCTTTAGGGCTTCATCCGTAAGTTCTTGACCACGAAGTCTTTCTATATGTCCTTTAAAAAAATCTGGATTTTTTAACGGGTGACTAAATCCTAAAATATTATCTTCCGATAGACCTTGGATATAGGCCACAATTCCCAAATTTACTTCTTTTCTAACGAGTTCGGCTTTTTTATCGGCTATTTTTGCTTGAAAT
>SCSO01000367.1 GCA_004297865.1 Legionella sp. | reverse complement strand
AAGGAAGGAATGATGCGTACACTTAACCTAATTTCCAAATTATTACTCAGTTTCTGCCTTGTAGTAAGCACTCAAACCTTTGCCCGTGGCGGTGGAGGGGGTGGTTTTCATGCTGGTGGAGGCGGTGGTTTTAATGGGGGCTTTCATAATGGTGGTATTAATAATGGAGGCTTTAATAACGGATTTCATAACAACAATGGCTATAACTACCATGGTTATGATTACAATAATTTCCATGGGGCCTATGACAACAATAACGTAGGCTACGATGGGGCTGTGGTTGTAGGTGCTCCAGCAACGGTTTATGATGATAGTACTTGTCAATCCAATCAGGTTTGTAATGCTGCAGGTCAGTGCTGGTCTGAAGATGATTGTGATTGAAAATCAATCGCTATTGTCATTCCCGCCTACGCGGGAATGACAAATCAATTCAAGATTTTCATTGCTCAAATCATACCAATATGATATAAAGAACCCGCTTTAAATACACACACGTTTCGACACATACGATAGGGTCCCCTTGGGGGTTTCGTATGGGAAGCGTGGAGGCCTAACCCTGGAGATTATAATATGAAAGTAAGTATGCGTGAATTGCTCGAAGCGGGCGCTCATTTTGGACACAGAACCCGTTTTTGGAACCCTAAGATGGGTGAATACATATTCGGTTCAAGAAACAAAATTCACATTATCAACCTTGAAAAAACTATGCCCATGTTGAACGACGTAATCAATTACGTAGGTCGATTGGCATCCAATAAAGCAAAAATCCTTTTCGTTGGCACTAAAAGAGCTGCCCAAGACAGTATTCGTGAACATGCGACTCGTTGTGGTATGCCTTATGTTGACCACCGTTGGTTGGGTGGAATGTTGACCAACTACAAAACGGTTCGTCAATCTATTTTCCGCTTAAAAGAATTGAAAGAAATGAAAGAAAAGGGTCTATTCGAAGGCATGATTAAGAAAGAAGCCTTAATGCTAACGCGTGAACTTGAAAAGTTAGAGCGTGGCTTAGGTGGTATCGAACACATGGGCGGATTACCTGATGCTTTATTCGTAGTCGATGTAGGCTTTGAGCACATCGCTGTTGAAGAAGCAAGACGTCTTAAAATCCCTGTCATTGGTATAGTCGATACTAATAATAGCCCTGACAATATAGATTATGTTATTCCTGGTAATGATGATTCTATGCGCGCTGTCGACATTTATGTTCGTTGCATTGCTGATGCGATTCTTGATGCCAAAAACAGTAATACTGTAGGTGGTATGTTATCTGACTCAGAATTCGTAGAAGTAAAAGAAGCCAAAGCACCAAAGGCTGCTAAAGAAGTGAAAGAGTCTAAGGAAGTGAAAGCGACTAAAGAAAGCAAAGAACCTAATGCTGCTGCCAAAGAAGTAAAAGAGCCTAAAGTGGTTAAAGCAGCTAAAGAAACGAAAGCAACTAAGGACAGCAAAGAAGCTAAAGCGCCTAAGGCTGCTAAAGAAACTAAAGCAGCGAAAGCCAAAGATACTGGCAAAGCTGAGGAATAATTTATAGTTGAATACTAGGGGGCGTTAATTTCTTAACTAGCCCCCTTTTTGTTATGTGGAGAATTGAATATGTCAGCAACAATTAGTGCGGGATTAGTAATGCAACTGCGTGAGCGTACTGGCGCAGGTATGATGGAATGTAAAAAATTTCTAATTGCAACCAATGGTGATATTGAAGAAGCCATTCTTGAGATGCGTAAAGCGGGCCAAGCGAAAGCCGACAAAAAGGCAGATCGTGTAGCCGCGGAAGGTATTGTTGTTATTGCACGTAGTGCAGATGGTCATTCTGCTGTCATGATGGAAGTAAACAGTGAAACTGATTTTGCTTCTCGTAATGAATCCTTTATCGAATTTGCTAATGATGCTGTCGCTGTTGCCTTAAAAAATCCTACTGCGAATTTAGAGCAACTTGCTAATTTAGCGACCGCTGCAGGAAACACTATAGAACAAGCACGTCAAGAGCGTGTTGCGAAAATCGGTGAAAACATCCGTATACGTCGTTTTGAACGAGTCAATTGCCCAGAAGGCGTGGTAGGTCATTACCTTCACGGTTCACGAATAGGGGTAGTGGTTGCTCTTAAAAATGGCGATGAAACTTTAGCCAAAGACATAGCTATGCATATTGCTGCAAGTAAACCGATGGTTGTCAGTCGTGAACAAGTTTCTGCTGATGCGATTGAAAATGAACGCGAAATTTTCACTGCCCAAGCTAAAGAAAGTGGTAAACCTAAAGAAATTATCGATAAAATGATCGAAGGTCGTATTGATAAATTTTTGGCTGAAGTCAGTCTCTTAGAGCAACCTTATGTAAAAGATCCAAGTATCAAAATTAGCCAACTTTTAAAAGAGAAAAATGCAGAATTGATTTCATTTGTGCGTTATGAGGTTGGTGAAGGGATCGAGAAAAAAGAAGATAATTTCGTTGAAGAAGTGATGGCTCAGGTTCGCTCATGATGAAGGACAGTGACGCAAATTTAAAATACAAACGGATCCTACTTAAATTTAGCGGTGAAGCGCTTATGGGTAAGTCCCAATTCGGCATCGATCCTTCGGTGCTGGATAAGCTAGCCCAAGATATTGCTGAATTAATCCAAATGGGTGTTGAAGTAGGATTGGTTCTTGGGGGGGGAAACCTCTTTAGAGGAAAAGACCTATCTAAAGCAGGATTAGGCCGAGTCACTGGTGATCATATGGGTATGTTAGCTACGGTGATGAACGCTTTAGCGATGCGAGACGCTTTAGAGCGTATCGATTTACCCGCACGAATTATGTCTGCAATTCCGATGATTGGTGTAGTGGATTCTTATCATCGTCGTAAAGCAATAACGCACTTACGCAATGGACATGTTGTGATTTTTGCTGCTGGTACGGGCAATCCTTTTTTCACTACAGATACTGCTGCTTGCTTACGTGCTATCGAAGTGGGTGCAGATATAGTGTTGAAAGCGACCAAAGTGGATGGTGTTTATTCTGAAGATCCCATGAAGAACCCCAATGCCATTCGGTATGATGCTTTAAGTTACAAAGAAGTCTTAACTAAAGGTTTAGAAGTAATGGATTCAACAGCAATTTGTTTATGCCAAGACCAAGAGATGCCATTACAGATATTTAATATGGCAGCACCTAAGGCCTTAAAACGGATTGTTCAAGGTGAGCGAGTAGGTACTACAGTCGGAGAGCAGCATGATAAATGAGATCAAGCAGGATTCTGAAAACCGCATGAAAAAGACCATTGAGGCTTTACATGTGGACATGACTAAAATTCGCACAGGCAGAGCTAATGCCGGATTATTGGATCATGTGCAGGTGGATTATTACGGTAATCTCACACCGTTAAACCAAGTGGCTAATGTCAGCGCTAGTGATTCACGCACTATATTAGTTACTCCTTGGGAAAAAAACATGGTTGCGGCTGTAGAGAAGGCCATCCTTACTTCTGATTTGGGCTTAAACCCTGCAACCACTGGTAGTGCGATTCGTGTACCTATGCCTCCTTTAACGGAAGAGCGTCGAAAGGAACTGATCAAGGTCGTTCGCAATGAAGGTGAACAAAGCAGAGTGTCTATCCGCAACGTACGCCGTGATGCGAATGCTCAATTGAAAGATTTGGTGAAAGAGAAAGCCATTTCTGAAGATGATGAGCGTCGTGCAACCGATGTTATCCAAAAGTTAACAGATAAATACATAGCTGAAGTGGATAAGGTTTTAGCTGATAAAGAAAAGGAATTGATGGAGATTTAATTAGTTAATTAAATACTACCAAAGCAATACTAAGAACCACAATCACTAAAATAACCAACTTTTGATGTAATGAGCGCTGCGTTTTCATGTTGCGTCCTTATAAGCGAAATTCATGTTTGTCATTCCCGCATAGGTGGGAATCCATATAAGCGAAATTCGTGCTTGTCATTCCCGCGTAGGCGGGAATCCATCTCTAATTTAGTATAATGCCAATAACAGAAATGGATCCCCGCCTACGCGGGGATGACACTATCTAATTCGCGCGGGGATGACCTTATCTAATTCGTGTGGGGATGACCTTATCTAATATGGGTCACGACCCAACCTACTTTAAATGTAGCCCATTTTCCTAAAATAGGTTAAACGCTCATGACCTACATAACCCCATTCATCCACCCAAAATAGTTTCTTAAAGGCCTGGGTTTGGCGCATTTGCTCAATAAAGCCTTCTTTATCAGGGCTGGCAGAGGCGATAATTACTAGATTACGACAACGATGAATAGGGATGCTCAAGGTGTTATTAAATTGCTGTTTTATCATTTGCAATACAGTATATTGCTCATTGCCATTCGCTAAATTGATGGCTAAAAATCCATCCTGGGTCAGTCGTTGCTTACATAAATTAAAAAATTCATCGGTTTGACAATCTTTAGGAAAGTGCCGCCCATCATATAAATCCACCAATAGATGTTTAAAAGAGCGGGGTGTTTTTCTG